>DAMDCT010000038.1:4674-9222 GCA_032091455.1 Oscillospiraceae bacterium
ATTTTAGATACTTTGGAAAAATCTACATATTCAGGTCTTTCTTTTTTATTAGAGTTAGTTCTGTTTCCAGAATAAACAAAGTCTTTTTTTGAAAGCATGTAGTATTTAAAAATAGTTGACGGAGAAATGCATGTTTTGAACATATCACCATTATCTTGTATTAAAACAATGGTAATGGTCTTTGTATTTGCTAATGCCTTTGCGTAAAATCCGATAACATTGTGTCCTTGCTTTATTGAAATTTCTTTTTCAAAACTTTCGTTAATTACAAAGTCATCTGTGTAGTATTTCATGCAATGATTTGATGTAACCCCATCTTCTACAATAGAAAGATAAGCTTTCCCATCATATTTTTTTGAATCTGGATTATAAGTGTCTTTGACAAATCCTCTTATATCTTCGTCAGTATCAAATGGTATGATCACTGTATTGTCAAATGACCCATGAGCCATCATTTTTTTGATTGTGGCAAAATCAATTTCAGTGTTATTTATATTGTAGTATTCATTTGTAAAAGCCGGACCACCAAGCGTTACAAGATTACCGCCATCTCGCAAATACAGACTAGCTAAATTTGGCATAAATGCTGGACAGTTATTTGAATCTGTAACAATTACTGTAGGATATTTATCTTTATCAAATACTTTTCTCAAATCCAAGTTATTCCAAACATAAATATCTGCTTCAATATTGTATTCTTTAAGTTGTTCTAGTACCACGTCATTGTATGATGGTGCATTTTGTGGCGAAATTACCGCACATTTTTTATTCATAAAAATCCCCATTTTACTATTTAAAATTTTATTTTGAGATTAAATTTACATCAATTTGATTGAAAGGAATTGTAATATTATTATCATCAAATAAAAGTTTTACCCCTTCTAACAAGTCATAATTTAAATCCCAATAATTTTCGGTTGAAACCCAGACTTTAACTACTATGTTGATTGAATTTGATGCATGTTCACAAACCCTAATAACTGGTGCAGGATCTCTTAAAGTAAATTCGTGGTTTAATACAATATTCTCTAAAAGTTTCTTTGCAGTTATTATGTCGTCTTTATAACTAATAGAAAAAGTAAGGTCTAATCTTCTTGTAGCTTCAGCAGAATAGTTAATAATTTTATCAGATGAAACTTGTCCATTAGGAATAAAAATTGCTTTATTATCTATTGTGTTAAGTTTCGTTTGCAAAATATTAATATGTTTAACTGTGCCAGAAATTCCTGAAAGTTCGATATAATCTCCTACTTTAAATGGCTTTGAGAAAAGTAGAATAAATCCACCAGCAAGGTTTGCAAGACTATCTTTTACAGCAAGGCTGATTGCAAGACCTGCAGCACCAAGTAAAGTAACTAAAGAGGTCATTGGTACTCCAAGATTTGAAAGGGTAATAATTATTAGAATAATATATAGTGTAACTTTGATAAACGAAACAATAAACTTATGACATATAGGGTCGAGTTTAGACCGCTTAAATGCCTTTTTTAAAACATTTAACAAAAACTTTATAATGACTATACCTAAAACTAAAATTACGATACTTGCCAAAATATTAGGACCAGATTCCTCCACAAACTTTAAAAATTTATCCTTCATATTTTCCATATTATTACCACCTTTTTAAATTCTACAGTTAAAGCACAAGCATATATATAATACTATCTGTTTGTATTATAGTCAACACATTATATCAAATAAAAACAAATAAGTCCAAACAGCAAGCGACATTATTTTTTATATTGATAGTATATACTTAAAGATGACAGCATTACATATAAAATATAAGTCATAGAAGGTATGAATAGAATGACAAATACCATATACATAGACGTGCTTATTTTATTAAATATATATGTAAGTTACTTTTTGTTTTTATCAACAAAAAAACTTTTAGGTGTAGATATATGCCGTTCAAGAATGCTTATTGCATGCGCTATTTCTGGTCTTTATTCAATAATTATTTTACTGGATTTAAATTTAATTGAACTTATTTTTATAAAGTTAGCAATGGGTATAAGTCTTAGCGCAATCGCATTCTACAAAAAACATTGTATTAGAATGTTTATAAAAGCGACATTGATGTTTTTTTTGGTAAATTTCATATATGGTGGGTTAATGCTCAGCTTGTTTTATTTTATTACCCCATCAACTATGCAGTTTAAAAATGGTATTGTGTACTTTAACATATCCTCAATAATGCTTGCAGTTTCAACCATTATTGCTTATATTGCGATAAGCATATTTTCTTACATATTAAATAAAAGAAATAGTTCAAGTGACATTTATACAGTTACAATATCTTTTCTGGGAAGACAGACAATGCTCAAAGCATTTCATGATACTGGGAATAAACTTGTTGATGCTTTTACGGGGCTACCAATTATGGTGTGTGAATTGAGTGAGCTAAAAGCATTTCTGCCCGAAAAACTCTATCAATATTTTATCTCACCAAGTGATTTTTCATACAATGATAATGATGAGTATCTGATAACCAAAAGGATAAGAATTGTACCTATTAGCGTAATAAGTGGAACATCTAGCCTTATGGCATTTAAGCCTGATAACATTACTATTGAAAATTCAAATAATCATGTTGTTACAAATGCCCTTATCGCAGTTACAACACAAAAATTATCGGATGGAACTTTTCAAGCACTTTTAAGTACGTCTATGCTTAATAATTTAAATGATTTTGGCAAATTCAATAATGCAAATAATCTAAATAAGAAGGGGTGAACAGTGTGAAAAGCATAATGTTAAAACTAAGATGTATAATAAAAGGACTGTTTAATAGGTTTCATTTAAGGGGTGAAATTCACTATATAAACGGTCCTGAAACTTTGCCTCCGCCATTGTCTAAAGAGGAAGAAATAATTGTTTTTACAAAGCTTGAAGCAAATGAACAAGGGGCAAGAGATACACTTGTTGTACACAATCTCCGCTTAGTAGTTTATATTGCTAAAAAGTTTGAGTCAACAGGTATTGGCATTGAAGATTTAATCTCAATTGGTACAATAGGATTAATAAAAGCGGTTAATACATTTTGTCCGAGCAAAAATATTAAACTTGCAACATATGCATCAAGATGTATAGAAAATGAAATTTTGATGTTTTTGAGAAAGAGTACACTTACTAAAAACGATATTTCCATAGATGAACCATTAAATGTGGATTGGGATGGAAATGAGTTATTGCTATCTGATTTACTTGGAACAGATTCAGATACAGTAAATCGTGAAATTGAAAGTGAGGTTGAGCGAAACTTACTGATTGATTGTGTTAATAAGCTAAATGATAGAGAAAGAGTGATAATGGAGTTAAGGTTTGGACTTAAAAATGGAGAAGAAAAAACTCAAAAGGAAGTAGCTGATTTGATAGGCATATCACAATCATATATATCTAGATTAGAAAAAAGAATAATAAAACGATTAAAAATGGAATTTGAAAAAGTTATGTAAATAAATTGTATTAAACCCTTATAAAAGCTTTACTTTTTATTCTTATTGTTATATAATTTATAAAAGTATGTAACATTTTAAGAAAATATGTATTATGATAAAAGTAAAATGAGCTAAATAATTTTAGCTTGAAAAACTTTCAATACTAATGATTAAGTACAATTTTTTATAAGGAGAATATAAATATGAAGATTGCTTTGTTTACTGAAACTTATTTACCATATATTAATGGTGTTGTAACTCATGTAAAAGCATTAAAAGATGGACTTGAAAAATTAGGTCATACAGTTTTAGTAGTTACTGCTACTACACACACACATCATCATTATATAAAAGATGGAGTGTTAAATTGTCCTGCTAAGACTTTTAAAAAAATATACAATTATGGGCTTGCAGCACCACTTAGTCATAAAAGACTACGTTTGTTAAAAGAATTTGATCCAGATATAATTCATATTCATAATGAATTTGGAGTTGGACTATCAGGTTCACTAATTGCTGGACGCCTTAAAATTCCAATGGTATACACACTTCATACAATGTATGATGAATATTTATATTATATTGCGCCAAAAAGGCTTGTGCCTATGCTAAAGAGATTTTCTCATCGTTATGTTAAGTATCTTGCAAAGCATGCAACTGCACTTACAGGCCCATCTCAAAAAGTTCAGGAATTTTTTGATTTGTGTGGTGCTCAAAAGAGTGTAAATGTAGTGGCAAATCCTGTTGAGCTTGATGTGTTTAATCCTTTAGCAATTGAAAAGGAAAGTACAGACGCTATAAGAAAACAATATAATATTAATGACGATGATATATTAATATCTTTTTGCGGAAGATTGGGTCGTGAAAAAAGCGTTGATGTTTTACTTAATTATTGGGCAAAAAACGTCAAAAAAGAGGATAAGCTTAAACTTATGATATTGGGTGAGGGTCCTTGTCTAGAAGAACTTAAAGAACAAGCTAAGAAGCTTAAAATTGATGATATGGTATCTTTCACAGGTCGTGTTGAACATAATGATTTACCAAACTACTACGGCGCGTGCCAGCTGTATGTAACGGCATCATTATCAGATACAAACTCAATCTC
>DAMDCT010000038.1:9232-15834 GCA_032091455.1 Oscillospiraceae bacterium
TGGTTGATGGTGTTAATGGCTATATATATAAAGATGCGGACGACATGTATCGTATTTTAATGGAATACAAAAATAAGACAGATGAGCAAAAACGTGAATTAACCGTATCAGTTATTAATTCTGTGAAAATATATGGTTGTGAGGCACTTGCTGAATACTTAGTTAAAGTATATCAACATGCAATTGAAGAAAAAAAGACTAAGCGAAGTATTGCATAAATACTTTTATTAAATAGTAAAATAACCATATAAATTGTAATATAATGCACAAATTAATTCATTGCTTGACTATTTGTAGTTTGGTAAGATATAATAAAACAAATAGAATAATAGCTTTTTTCGGTGGGAAAAGAGCGTTCAATTGTATATTAAGACTAAAACGATATTGTTATTTATTCGTAAGAGAAAACAACTATTTTTATTGAACAATCTAAAGAGCCACATAATGGCTCTTTTTGTTTTGCCTATAAAATTACTACTCTAATCAAAGTTGAAAAGAAGGTTTGATAAGTTTGAAAAAGCAACTATTATCAATTATATCAATGGTAGTTATTATATCAGTATTATTTTCAGGATGCAAAATAAAAACTCCAGACAAATATTATAATGAAGATTCAAGCAAAAAAGAACCCAATTCATCAAAGTCAATGGAAGTAACAATCGCTATAAAATGTGATACCATTTTAAGAAACATGGACAAGCTTGATAAAAACTTAGTTGATATTATACCTAATGACGGTATTATATTAAATAAGACAACAGTTAAAGCCAATGATTCCGACACAGCATATTTAGCATTAGTAAAAGTGGCAAAGGAAAACTCGTTGGTGCTGAATACAATTGCCAGTGATGATAGTGCGTATATTGCAGGTATTAACGGAATAAAGGAATACAGCTGTGGGGAATTAAGTGGCTGGAAATACAGGGTGAATGGTGAGTTTTTAGGCGTGGCTTGTGGAGGATATGAGCTTAAAAATGGTGATGAAATCGAGTTTTTATATACGTGTGATTTAGGAAAAGATTTAGAATAAATAAGAAATGGGGGAATCGTGAGTGAAAGCATTTTCAAGCTATCATCCTTTAGTTCTACTAACATATTTTGTTGTAGTAATAGGTTTTACAATGTTTTTATCACATCCTATATTTCTTGCAATATCTTTAGTTAACGCTATTATATTGGCAGTTGTATTAACAGGCTCAAAAACAGTACTAAAAAGCCTAAGTTATTCACTGCCAATGTTTATTTTAATAGCAATTACTAATCCACTGTTTTCGCATGATGGATTAACTGTAGTGTTATTTATAAATGATAAACCGATTACTTTAGAATCAATATTATATGGATTTGCAATTGCTACAATGTTAATTTCAGTAATTTATTGGTTTAATGGGTTAAATCAAGTTTTAACTTCAGAGAAAATAGTTTATTTGTTTGGAAGAATAGTTCCTGCGTTTGCATTAATTATATCAATGACTTTAGGACTTGTGCCAAAAGCAAAAGGTCAGATTACAAAAATAAAAAATGCACAGATAACAATGGGTATGGATGCTGGTTCAGGGTCATTCATACAACGCATTAGAAGTGGATTACGTTCAGTTTCAATACTGATTACATGGATGCTTGAAAATGGTGTTGATACAGCTGACTCAATGCGTGCTAGGGGGTATGGACTTGGGGGAAGAAGGACATATTCGCCTTTTAAATTTACAAAGCGTGATGGAATGATTATTTCAATTATATTATTACTTACTGCAATAATTATAACAGCATATATAAATGGAGCAAATAAGTTTTACTATTATCCGATAATCAAGTCAATTGACACCTCTTTACAAGGAATAGTGAGCTACCTTGCTTTTTTAATACTAACAACCTTGCCAATAATTTTGCAAGTTACGGAGGACATAAAATGGCATTTATTGAAATCAAGAATTTAAGCTTTAGTTACCCAAATACAAGTAAGAATGCCATTGAAAATATTTCTCTTGATGTAGAAGAAGGCGACTTTGTGGTTATTTGTGGCAGTTCTGGTTGTGGCAAGAGTACACTTATAAGACAACTTAAAACTGAAATTGCTCCACATGGGAATAAAACAGGTGAAATCAAATATGATGGAATATTAATAAATGACCTTAATCTAAGACGAGGAGCAAGTGAAATCGGGTTTGTTATGCAGAATCCGCAAAATCAAATTGTAACAGACAAGGTTTGGCATGAACTTGCATTTGGCTTAGAAAATTTGGGCTGTGATACAAAAACTATCAGAGTAAGAGTTTGTGAAATGGCAAGTTTTTTTGGGATAAGTGGATGGTTTGATAAAAAAACCAGCGAACTGTCAGGCGGTCAAATGCAACTCTTAAACCTTGCCTCAGTTATGGCAATGCAGCCAAAAGTACTACTTCTAGACGAGCCAACTTCACAGCTTGACCCAATCGCCGCAACTGAATTTATAGAAACATTAAAAAAGGTTAATAGAGATACGGGGCTTACAATAATAATTGTTGAACATAGGCTTGAAGAAGTATTTTCTATTGCTGATAAAATTGTAATAATGGATAAAGGCAAAATATTACTAACCGATGAACCGAAGAATATTGGTGAAAAGTTAAAAAGATATAATCGTGATGAAATTATGCTATCACTTCCAACTGCACTTAGAGTATATGAAAGTCTTGACATTAAAGATGATTGCCCACTTACTGCACGTGATGGAAGGCGCTTTTTATCAAAGAACTTTATAAATGAGATAAAGTCGGTAAAACCAGAGCCTGAAAAAAATGTCAAAAAAACTCCTGTGCTTGAATTGAATAATATTTGGTTTCGTTATAGTAAAGAAAGTGATGATGTATTAAAGGGGATAAACTTTAAAGCATATGAGTGCGAAATAGTTAGTATAGTTGGCTCGAATGGAGCAGGTAAAACAACAATGCTATCTGTTATGTCAAGGCTATTAAAACCATATAGAGGGAAAATATCACTAAATGGCGAGAATATAAGGTCATATAGTGCTAGTGAGTTATATCATAATAACTTAACTGTTTTACCACAAAATCCGCAATCTATTTTTGTTATGGATACAGTGTTAGCTGATTTAAATGAGGTTTGCAATGTAATGAAATACGATAAACAAACAGCAAAAGAAAAGATAAACAAAGTAACAAACATGCTTAATATCAGTGAGCTTTTACAAAGTCACCCATATGATTTGAGTGGTGGAGAACAACAAAAAGCGGCACTTGCTAAGGTATTGTTATTAAACCCTAAGGTAATCTTACTTGATGAGCCAACAAAGGGCATTGATGCATATTCTAAAAAAATGCTTGCCAATATTTTAAATCAGTTAAAAAATCAAGGCGCAACAATTATAATTGTAACCCACGATATTGAATTTTCAGCGAGTTATTCAGATAGGTGTGCAATGTTTTTTAATGGAGAAATAATATCTGAGGATGAAACTGTTAGCTTTTATAGTGGAAATAGTTTTTATACAACTGTTGCTAACAAGATGTCAAGGCATATGTATAATTATGCAATTACCTGTGAGGATGTGATAGAGTTATGCAAGAAAAATCCAAAAAGAAAAGATTAATACTAACTTCTGTGATTATTCTTGTAATTATGCCTTTAGTTATCATTACAGGAGTGAAACTTTTCAATGATCGCAGTTATAGCATTATTTCAATTATACTTGCATTTTTGGCTTGTGCTCCATTTTTAATATCTTTTGAGCGAAAACGTCCTAAGGCAAGAGAAATCATTATTATTTCGGTAATGTCTGCTATTTCGACTGCAGGACGCTTTATCTTCGCTATTATACCTGGATTTAAACCAGTAACTGCAATAACAGTTATTACAGGGATTTCAATGGGTCCAGAGGCTGGTTTTTTAACAGGAGCAATGACAGCAATAGTTTCTAACATATATTTTGGTCAGGGACCATGGACCCCATTCCAAATGTTAATATGGGGATTAATAGGCTACATTGCAGGTTTATTAGGCAAACTTAACATAATGCAAAACAAAATAGTGTTATCAATATATGGCATATTGTCGGGTATTGCATTTTCATTAGTAATGGATATGTGGGTGGTTATGTCAATTGACAATAGCTTTAATCTTAAACGCTATATGGTGACTGTTGCAACAAGCTTGCCATTTATGATAGCCTACGCTGTGTCAAACGTTATATTTTTATTACTATTAGCACGTCCAATAGGGAAAAAGCTTGAGCGTATTAAACTCAAATACGGAATATAAAGTAAATAAATTTTATTGTCATAAAATGATAGCTATTTAGTATAAACGTAACCTAAAATATAAAAAGCCAGCTTGAAATAAAGCTGGCTTTTTTGACCGTGAAAATTACATAAGGATGAATGTGTCATAATTTAAATAACTTTCACAAATTAATTAAAACAAATCATATTATTTTGTATAAATTGGTTGTTTATTATATAATAATGCAGTATAATAATTGTTATCATAAATGTTAATTGGAGGAAAGTAGAGTGGATAATTTTAGCCTAATATGGAACGAGACGTGTGATATAAAGCAATCATTTTCAAGTTTGGATTTTATATCTGATTTAAAAATAGATTGGTTTTTAAATATTAATAAAAACAATAGATGTTTAGGTCATTCTCTTTCAATTGAAGACTTTTTTACATGTGATATTAAAACCATAGAGTTAAGACAAGAACTATTTTTAGAATTATTAGAAAATAAAGAGCTTTATGAAATCCTTATTAACTCAATCCCAAGCATTGAAACACTATTTCAAGTAAGAACTGCTAAGAGTGAGGTTGGCGATGCACAAAGTAAATTGTTTGTGATTAAAGAAGTAGAAATATATGTTGAATGCATAGACTTTCTATACAAAGGTTTGAAAAATGTAGATGCAAAATCAAAAGCCTTTAAAAGACTGCAACATGCTATTTTTAGTGTGTATGAAAGTGAAACTTATACAAACATGAAATCAGCATTGACTAAAGTTTCGACCAGAGTGAGTAATGTTAAAAGTGTTACGATAGGCGTTAATTTAGATGCACAATTACGACCTGTAACAGCTGGACTTGTTAGTGTAAATGGTGATGTGTTCAGAGGCAGTACTATTATGGAAAGACTTTTAAAAAATGATGAAAAATCTAATGAATACGTGTGCCAAACTCCATTAACACAAATCAAAAAAGGGTTAATGACATCCATTGATATTCAAGAAATGGAAATTATGAATAAAACTTTTTTGTTATCATTAAATAGAGCTTTATCTGACCTTATAACTACGTGGAAACCGTCCATAAGAAGATTTGTTTTTGAAGAGAGCGACGCTTTATGTGGTATATTATTCGAACTTAAATTTATTCAAGGATGTATGGATTCACTTCAAAAACTTACTAAGAGGGGATTCCCAGTATGTAAACCAACTATAACAACTGGTACTGATGAAATCATAGGATTATACAATCCACTTTTAGCTACTTCTGTGGCTGATGATGACAACTCCCCTATTGTTGAAAATGATGTTTCTTTTGATGATGATGGAAAGATATATATATTAACTGGACCTAATCAAGGTGGAAAATCAATATATGCAAATTCAGTAGGGTTTGCATATGCAATGTTACATTTGGGGTTGCCAATACCTGCAAAAAGCGCAAAAATGAGTCTTGTTGATGGGATATACACTCATTTATCAAAGGGAGATGACTGTATAGGAAAAGGCAAGCTTGCCCAAGAGAGCGCTCATATAAGTTCAATTAGTAAGCAATTAACAAATAAAAGTTTGTTTATTTTTGATGAAGCATTATCTAGTACAAGCGCAGTAGAAGCTTCATATATTGCAGCTGATATATTGACTGCATTCGGCATAATTGGAGCAAAGGGCATATTCACAACCCACTTGCATGAATTAGCTGTTAAAGTAGACGAGATTAACCGAGATCATCAAATAAAATCTAAGTTTTCAAATTTGTGTGCTATTGTGGGCACAAACGATAATCAACGAACTTACATAATAAAAAAGCAAATGCCTGACGGATTAAGCTTCGCAAGGGATATTACAAAGAAATATGGGCTAACAACTGAAGATATTCTTGAGAAAAACATTTTTATGCACAATGAGAATGTCACCAGCACGATATAATAACCCATTGTTTTAAAAGCGCATATTTTTACATATGCTATTTATAAGGAATGGCAATTAAATAGATAAAAAAATTAAGGAGATATTTAATGATTAAGGTTTTATTTATAGGAAACAGTCACACGTATTATAACGATATGGTTCAAATGTTTTCACGCACCTGTAAAGCAAATGATATGAAAATCCACACAACTATGTTAGCGCATGGAGGTAAAAGCCTTTTGTGGCATAGTCAAGAACTAGAGGTTAGGTTTAATATTTTATATGGTGAGTATGATTATATTGTACTACAAGATGTAGCCCATCCTTTTATAGGGGAAGAGGAACTTTTAAGCGGTGTAGAAAAAATCAAGGAGTTTATAGATAAAACAACTTCTAAAACAGTATTATATATGACTTGGGCAGAAAAAATATCACCACAAAACCAAGCCGTGATGAGTGCAGCATATAGAAATGTTT
>DAMDCT010000038.1:15894-18499 GCA_032091455.1 Oscillospiraceae bacterium
ACGATAGTGATGGGGAACATGCTAGTAAATATGGTTCTTTCCTAGCAAGTACAGTACTTTATTCCTCCATATTTGGTCAGCATCCTAAAAAAATGGATAGGGAATTAGAAACTGAATTAGGTGAAGGTTTGAAATTACTATAATAAAAAATATATCTAAATTATTTGTATAAGGAGAATAAGAAATTATGATGAATTTCCCAGATGGTCCTGGTTTTATGTTTACACTCATTCCATTTATTGTAATGTTAGGATTCGTTTTAGTTTTAGGGGTTATTATAGTAACTTCGGTTAAGGGCTTAACTCAATGGAACAAAAACAATAAATCTCCCGTACTTACAGTTGATGCAAAGATAGTTGCAAAAAGAATGGCAGTAAGCAGGCACACGCAACAACAAGCAGGAGATATGAACGCTCAATACATGTCGTCATCCACTACATATTATGTAACTTTTGAAATGGAAAGTCGTGACAGAATTGAACTTGTTGTGCCAGATAATGAATATGGTATGCTTGTTGAAGATGATATTGGAAAACTAACATTTCAAGGCACAAGGTATAAAGCTTTTATGAGAAGTAGGTAATTAATTAAGAGTAAACATTGAATAGAGATACAGGTAATTAAATTTGCGTTAGGAGTGATAGAGGAATATATATTGAGTTAATTAAAACCAGCCAAAAATCTGTATTCTAAACAAAGCAACTTAATTTGATAGTGGAGGTAATTTTTAATGGTAATATTATTAATTTGTTACACACTTGCATTTATCTTTTTAATAGCAACAAGTTATGTGGAAAGTTTAGCAAAATACCGTGTTTTAGCAAAGCTAATTAACAGTATAGGGTTTATAGTGGTTGCAACCTATGGGAAGTTTATGACCGGGCAAAACGAAGTTTATTTCACTATGCTACCAGCGTTTATCCTGTGTTTGTTTGGGGACGTTCTGTTAGCACTTGATGATCCAAAGGGAACACAAAAATGTTTTACAGCAGGTTTATTCTCTTTTTTACTAGGACACATAGTTTTTGTTTGGGCATTTACAATGAGAGTACCATTTTCTTTATATGAGTTGATATTGCCTGTATCAATGGTGATAGTTACTGCATTTTTAGTTAGAATGGAGCATATGAATGTTGGCAAACTGCGTGGTTGTGTGCTTATATATTCATTTTTTGTTGCAATGTTATTTTCAAAGGCAATAAGTTTAGTGTTAGTAAACGGTACATCATTAAGTAATATTTTACTACTTATAGGTTCATTATTATTTTTAATTTCTGATGCAATAATTCTATTCTTATGCTTCTATGAGAAAAAACATAAACTGGTTAAGTTCTTCAATTTGCTAACATATTACGCTGGCATGTTTTTAATCGCATTAAGTTTATTATATTAATGTATAGGTGAAAATAATTGGCAATAAAATTGAGATATAAAAACACCGTCTACCTTTATAGGTAGACGGTGTTTTTATATCTTAAACGTCATTATTCTTAATTGAATGTTTTTTAGCATTTTTATTTTGATTTTGATTTTCACGAGTAATTGGAGTTTGTCCGTTTGCTTTTTCTTTGCGAGCTTTTTTGTTATCAGGTTGGCTATCTTTCGGCATAAAAAGGGTTCCTTTCATGACAATATTATAATCAAGTGGTAATAATATTGTTTAAATATATATTAGTTGCTAATATAGTATGGGCAGATTTAAATAGATTAATATTAGTAAAATATTGTAATTGATAAAGCAATGAGGTATACTGAATAAAAGAAATATGATATATAAATAATGCTACTTAGGGTGGATATTTATAATATAATTTGGATGGGTTTGATGTAAGACACTCTAAAACAGAAGGAGGACTAAACTATATGAAAGAAATAGAAGAAAATAAAGAGGCGTGGAGTTTGATTTCCAAAGATCATTATAAAACCTTTTTAAAACAATTTCGTAATAAAACATATGACTTGAATAAAATAATTATTAGCGAACTTGGCGATATAAAAGGTAAAAAGATTATACATCTACAATGCAATACAGGAGCTGATTCAATAAGACTTGCGCAAATGGGTGCAATTGTTACAGGTGTTGATTTAGTTGACGACAATATCTATTATGCTGAAAAAATGTCGAAGGATTTGGGCATTGATAATATTAATTTCATTACATCAGACATTATGGAGTTATCTGAAATACACCATGATAAATATGATATTGTATTTACATCTGAAGGTGCAATAGGATGGTTACCAGATTTAGGAATATGGGGACGAACAATTAGAGAATTACTCAAAGATGATGGCTTTTTTTATACTTTTGATTGTCACCCATTTTATCTTACAATGGATGAAGAGAAATTTTCAAAAGATATATTGGAGGTTAGGTACCCTTATTTTAAAAACGAGCCTGATGTTGATGATTCAATTGGAGGCTATGCCTCAGAAACTAAAACACACACAAATTATTTTTGGATGTACACTGTAAGTAAACTTATAAATTCACTGACAGAAGCAGGATTACATATTGAATTTTTTAACGAATATACTGACTATATATGCGATATGGGGAATATGAAATCTAATGATAACAAGTTATATTCCTATGAATTTAACA
>DAMDCT010000038.1:18509-22623 GCA_032091455.1 Oscillospiraceae bacterium
ATGTCATTCAGTTTAAAAGCATCTATATATTGATAATTTTACACATTAAAATGGAAAGTGAAATATTTATGAAATTAATTATTAATAAACTTAAAGAAAATTTTTGCATATCGCAACAAAGGCGTGAATTTTTTGATTGCCAGTTGAATATTTATCGTAAGTACATAGGCATGGCCACTCTAGTTATGGGTATATTTAATTTAGCATTATTAATTCCAGATTTAAGTTCTACAATTAGTATTCAAAAAAAGCTAGTTGTAATTATATTTCGAATCATATTTTCCAGTATGCTTTTTTTCCTATCAGCAAAAAATAAAAGCATAATAAAAATGACCGTTTTTTTTCTAATAGGGACTGCATTCGAGATATTGGCTATAGTTGAATTTTTGTTGGTTTTAAATTTGTATAATGAGCCTAATTATTTTATACAAGCAATGGGTATGATTATTTTAAATATAATTGTCTTTTTAATCCCAAATAAGTTGTTGAATATGTTCTGTGTTTCTATAATTGGGACAGCAGGATTTTTAATTAATTCACTTTTGGTAATCAAACCGTTTAAATATGAAGAGTTTTTGGCTGGTGCTGTATATCTTTTAATTACAATTTTGCTATGCTCACTTTTTGCTATTGAGATTGATAAACATCAGTTTAATGAATTTGTTGTAAAAAAGGAACTTGTTTATTTAAGTTCAACAGATAATCTAACTAATACATGGAATCGAAATAAGCTTTTGGATGAGTTCGATAAATTGAAAGAACAGCATTATAAACTTCATTCGCCAATTTCACTTGTACTTATTGATGTGGATGAATTTAAGTCTATCAATGATAAAAATGGGCATACAGCTGCAGATGTCGCACTTGTAGAAATTGTTAAGTTAATTAATTGCCATATACGTAATACGGATATGCTAGTTCGGTGGGGCGGAGACGAGTTTATTTTATTATTACCCAATACCAATTTAAATGATGCAATAATCATATTAGAAAGAATAAGGAGTGCTATACAGAAATTTATTTTTACTAGTGTTATAAGAATTACTTGTAGTTTTGGGGTGGTAGAAAGCAAAGATGATTTTGATTTAGATGTTATGATTAAGCAAGCAGATAACTTAATGTATGAAGCAAAAAAGCTCGGTGGAAATCATGTGATATATAAAAACAATCATTTATAATTCATACAATACCTTGTATGATCGACGAGATCGAAGTAATTGGTGAAATCGGCAAGCAATATTATGTAGTTGCATTTAAATAAGATGTAGTAAAAGAATCTGAATATATTAAAGAAGGTGAAGCAACAGGTAATGAATCACACGTATTTATATAGTAATCGTAATTACCATGTAAATATATTATCATACCAAACCATATTTTAATAATAATTTTAGTACAATCAGACAAAAACGGATGAACACAGTTCGCCCCTACAATATCAAGCTAATGAAAATGGAAAGACAACAAAACCATATACCTTAAAAATAATACAGGTATATGGTTTTGTTATATAATAATTTTATTTATCTATTTACATACATATTCTTTATCAACATTAATAACACATTCATATGTTTCATCTAATATTTTTACCGCATCAATGATAGCACTTTTAACCTCGCTGTCCTTTAACCTAAACCTATGTGGGACAACAACATCAAAAATTAAATTAGTATGTGTTTTCCCTTCCACCATACGAAAGTCGTGTATTTGAAGTCGTTTATCAATTAACTTAACAAGCGCAGAAATTTTTTTATACATTTCATTTGAAACTTTATCATTTGTAGCGATTGGGTCCATATGAATAACAGTTTCACAGTCGAATTCTCTTTTTATCTCTCTTTCAATATTGTCAATCGTATCGTGAATACTTAATATATCTATGTCACAAGGAACTTCTGCGTGAAGTGAAATCAAGCTTCTGTTTGGTCCATAATTGTGTACGATAAGGTCATGTATGCCAATTACTCCTTCATAAGATAACACTTTATTTTCAATTTTACTCACAAAGTTGGCAGAAGGTGCTTGCCCCAATAAAGGACTTAAAGTATCTCTTGCAGTATTTAGCCCAGCATATAATATAAATAGAGATACAACAAATCCAGCACATGCATCAACATTTATACCGACAAATCGTGTAATTAACATACCAATTAATACTGTTGATGTTGCAATTACATCACTTAAACTATCCATTGCGGCAGCTTTTATTGCAACCGAATTTATAGTTTTGGCAATGTTTCTATAAAACAAACTCATCCATAGCTTAACAGTTATCGAAACAATTAATATTATAAGAGAAATAATACTGAATTTTACATCTTCGGGTTTAAAAATATTTGTGATAGATGTCTTGGCAAGTTCAAATCCCATTAATATAATTACCATTGCAACAATTAAACCAGATACATATTCTGCTCTGCCGTGTCCAAATGGGTGGTCATCATCAGCAGGTCTACCAGACATTTTAAAACCAACAAATGAAACGATAGACGAACCAGCATCGGAAAGGTTGTTTAAAGCATCAGCTGTTATTGAAATAGATGATGTTAAAAATCCTGCTAAAAATTTTACAGCAGAAAGCAATAAATTACAAAAAATACCTGTAACTGTCCCCAATACTCCATATTTCTGCCGTACATTTTGATTGTTAATATCATCGCTGTTTTTTATAAATAACCGTATTAATAGTTTTGTCATTATATTCTCCTATTCAATGTATATAACTATTATTATATGCTCTGCACGGATAGTTAGTCAATGACAACAGTATAACATATTTCTCTAAAAAATAACAATTTATGTAACGAAACCTTAAATAGGATAATAAGTTAATCTTTAAATATCATAAATGAGTTGATAAAAACACGATTTTGTGGTTAAATATAAGATGAAAACATAATAAACAAGGAGAAATATATGCTTATAATCAACGCTAAGAT
This sequence comes from Oscillospiraceae bacterium, assembly GCA_032091455.1. Lineage (GTDB taxonomy): Bacteria > Bacillota > Clostridia > Oscillospirales > Ruminococcaceae > Paludihabitans. The sequence continues at coordinate 21,452 of DAMDCT010000038.1, forward strand.
AGTAACAATGGAAGACAAAACCTATGACAATGGGTACATATTAATAAAGGATAACAAAATAGAAAATATAGGTGATATGCAAGACATAAATATCACATCAGATAATATTATTGATGCCCAAGGTGGGTTAGTGTTACCTGGATTTATCGACGCACATAGCCATTTGGGTATGTGGGATGATGGATTAGGGTTTGAGGGTGATGATGGGAACGAAGAAACTGACCCTATAACTCCACATTTGAGAGCAATTGATGCTGTTAATTCATTTGATGATTGCTTTGTTGAAGCAATGGATGCAGGAATTACAACGGTCTTAACAGGTCCTGGCTCTGCAAATCCAATTGCTGGTCAATGGTGTGCAATTAAAACTAAGCGTGATAGAATTGATAATATTATTGTTTCATCACCTGTTGGCATGAAATTTGCATTAGGAGAAAATCCTAAAACTACATATAATGCTAAAAGTCAAACTCCAGTAACAAGAATGGCAACTGCAGCTTTAATTCGTGAACAACTTCAAAAAACAATGCGCTATATGGAAGATATGCAAAGAGCACAAGAAGATGAGGATCTTGATGAGCCTGAATATGATATGAAATGCGAGGCATTAATTCCTGTGTTAAAACGCCAAATAAAAGCATTTTTCCACGCTCACCGTGCAGATGATATTTTTACTGCTATTAGATTATCAGAGGAATTTAATCTTGACTATGTTCTTGTCCATGCAACAGAGGCATATAAAGTCGCACAACAATTAAAACCTATTAAACCAAACATAATTACGGGTCCAATAATATGCGACCGTAGTAAACCAGAGTTAAAGGGACATACTCCTAAAAATACAGCCGAACTAAGCAGTGTAGGAATTGAAACTGCAATATGCACCGACCACCCAGTTATCCCAATTCAATATTTAGCTTTATCTGCTGCTGTTTGCGCAAAAGAGGGACTAGGTGCAACAAAAGCACTAGAAGCAATAACAATAAACGCAGCAAAAATAACTGGTATTGATAATCGTGTTGGTTCAATAAAAATAGGAAAAGATGCAGATATTATAATATTTAATGATAGTCCACTTGATGTAATGTCATCACCAACACATGTAATAATTGATGGTGTTTTAATGAAGGGACAGTTAAGTAAATGAGAAATGTTGATGTAAGTGAAATAAC
>DAMDCT010000039.1:0-9727 GCA_032091455.1 Oscillospiraceae bacterium
CTCTTTTAGCACATGAGATATTTCGTGAACGTCTTTATCTCCTCTACCTGAAAGGTTAATTACAACAACCTTATCTTTTGAAAGAGTTGAGGCAAGTTGACATCCATATGAAACTGCGTGTGAGCTTTCAATTGCAGGAATAATTCCTTCAACCTTTGATAGCATCAAAAATGCTTCAACTGCTTGTTTGTCGGTTACGGCTACATAATCTGCTCTGCCACTTGTAGAATAAAAGCTATGCTCTGGTCCAACCCCTGGATAGTCAAGCCCTGCCGCAATAGAGTACACTGGTAGTGGCTCGCCCTTTCCATCTTGTAAAAGGAAACATTTGAAACCATGGATAATTCCAGTTGAACCTTTTGATATGCTTGCCGCATGGTCTGGTGTATCTAATCCTCTTCCTGCTGGCTCAACTCCTACCATCTTAACTTGCTTTTCATCATAAAATGGAGCAAACATGCCAATTGCATTACTTCCGCCGCCTACACACGCTACTAGATAGTCTGGGTATCTTCCTTCGGCTACCATGCTTTGCTCTTTAATCTCCTCGCCTATTACTGATTGAAAGTATTTAACCATATCAGGATATGGGTCAGGACCTACTGCTGAGCCCAGCATGTAGAAAGTATCTTTATAACTTCCCATTAAGTCGATTAAAGCCGCATCAACGGCAGCTTTAAGCGTTGTTGTGCCATCTTTTACTGGAACAACTTTTGCACCCAATAGTTCCATTCTGAATACATTCAGTTCTTGCCGGCGAACATCCTCTTCACCCATATATACAATACATTCCATATCAAACAATGCACATGCAGTTGCGGTTGCCACACCATGTTGTCCTGCACCTGTTTCAGCTATAACACGTTTCTTACCAAGTCTTTTTGCAAGTAATACTTGACCTAATACATTGTTTATTTTGTGAGAACCTGTATGGTTTAAATCCTCACGTTTTAGATATATTTTTGCTCCACCAATCTTTTTTGTCAAACGCTCAGCATAATATAGTGGACTTGGTCTGCCAACATAATTTTTAAGATATGATTTAAATTCATTTCTAAAGTCTTTGCTATTTTTTGCAATGTTAAATTCTTCTCTTAGCTCGCTCATGATTTTGTCTAATTCTTTTGGTAAGAAACGACCACCAAAATCTCCAAAAAATCCGTTGTTGTCTGGTAAATTAGTATTTGTTGTCATAATAAAAACCTCTTTCTCCAGCTAATTTTGCTGGGTATCTGTTACTTGATTTTTGTAACAAGACACATATTAATAGTTGTTGGTTTCATGGGATGACAAGTGGTTTTATACTAATTAGGAGAAGAACCCTAAAAAAGCATATAAAAAAACACCTATCCTATGGAATAATTCCAAGGACAGATGTAAAATCTGCGGTACCACCTTGATTGACATTATAAAAATGCCCATCTCATTAGAGTGCCAACACACCCTTTGCTCTTTAACGCTAGCCTTGCGTCGTGAAATACTAATTAAACTATATGTTTAACTTTCCTCACGCCCTCTGGAGTCCATTTATCTAATCCGATAACTGCTAAGATTACACCACCCTTAGCTCTCTGTAAGTTCGCACGAGTTATCCTAACGGCTAACTCAATTAGTTTTATCTCTCCATCAACGGTTTAATATATTATATACATAGGATTATGTATTTGTCAATAGTTTTTTGAAAAAGTCAAATCGGTTCTAAAAAAGGTCGCTCGGTTGAGTGACCTTTTTCTATTGCGTTTGTTCAACTATAGTAATTTCACCATTTTCTTTTTCAAAATCTGCTATGCGTTTTTTAATCATTTGTTCTAGTTCTTTATTTTTTGTCCTACCTTCATATTTCGCAATATACTCTAGTTTATCAAGTAAAATTTGATTTACTCTTAACGTAAATCTAGGTAAATTCTCTTTCATATTGACACCTCCATAACTAAGTATTGACTTAATTATAACGTCATATTATAATATAAATATAATTTGACAAAACTTTGACGCAACATAAGGCATAATAATATTATTTATTGCTCAACCCTAAAATGTAATCGGTGGTCCTATTGTAATATTTTGATAAAATAATTAAAGCCCAAACAGGAATTTCACAAATACCTTTTTCATATCTTCTATATACTTCTCGCTGGCAATACAAGATCTCTGCAATTTGCGACTGTGTTTTATCATTATCAACTCTTAAATCTTCCAATCTATGAAAATACATTGAATCACCCCTTAAAGATGCTACTATTTTGTAGCTTTAGGCCCTAACATCTTCTCCCATATAGTACCATAATAATACAAAAGAGGTGATAATTATGCAAAATATTGAAATTGGGTTTGCAAACTATTTAGAAACCAGCGAAACTGATGAATCATTTGATCATTTCCAAACAGCAATAAAAAAAGCTTTTATTGCTGGCTTTAATTGTGCAAATGCGCAAAACTTGAGTACTACAGCTTTATTTAAAAGTCAAGAAAACCACTTAAAAAAGGCTGTAACGACTTTGTAAAGTCGTTACAGCCTTTTTATTTCTAATGTATAGTCGATTGCTTCGCACTAAGCTTACAAACGAATTCTAATCATTATTCTACGTTCTCTTCGATATATCTAACCATATCTCCAACAACCTTAATGTTTTGTAGCATTTCGTCTGGAACCTCAATGTCGAATTCTTCTTCAAGTGACATAACAATGTCAGCAACGTCTAAAGAATCAGCACCTAAGTCATCAGAAATTGATGCTCCCATTGTTACAGCATCCTCATCAACATCTAGTTGATCAACTAATATAGCTTTAATTTTGTCAAATACCACGATAAACCCTCCTTTTTTAATGATAATCTATATTATACCAAATCCTGCTTGTTTTGCAAGGGCTAAGGTGTATAATATCATACTTTTAATTATTCTTGAAATTCGCCGATTTTTCTAAATTTATTATATCTATTATTAAGCAATATTGCAACATCTTTTTCATTTAATTTTTTAATTGCGTTATAGATATAATCCGATATATTTTCAGCAGTATGCTGTGGATTGTTATGCGAACCACCAACTGGCTCAGGAATTATATAATCACAAATGCCAAGCTCTACTAAATCTTCGGCTGTAATCCTTAAACGGTCAGCCGCTTCTTTTTCACGAGAGGCATCTTTCCATAATATGCTGGCAAATCCACGTGGTGATATAACTGAGTAAACTGCGTTTTCTAGCATAGCAAGTTCATCGCACACGCCAAGTGCCAATGCCCCACCACTTCCACCTTCGCCAAGCACTATTGATATAATAGGCGTTTTAAGTCGACTTAACTCAAATAAGTTTTTGGCAATTGCTTCTCCTTGCCCTCTTTCTTCTGCGGCAATCCCACAAAATGCGCCAGGCGTATCTATGAAGCATACAATTGGTCGATTAAATTTCTCAGCTTGTTTTGCAAGCCTTAGTGCTTTTCTATATCCCTCTGGATGGGGCATTGCAAAATTTGATTTTTTATTTTCATCTATATTTCGACCTTTAACTTGAGCAATAACAGTTACAGCAATCCCTCTAAAGTTTGCAACACCACCAATAATTGCTGCGTCATCACCATATAATCTATCCCCATGCATTTCACAAAATTCATCAAATAAAAGTGGCATAAAATCATTTATAGTTGGTCGTTCTTTATTTCTTATAATTTCAATTCTCTCTGAGGCTAAAAGTTTTGTCATCTTGAAACCTCCTTTGTATGAAGTCTGATTAATCGAGAAAGCATACGGCGCAAATTCTTTCTGTGTACAATCATATCAACAAATCCATGTTCTAGTAAAAACTCGGCTGATTGAAAGTCATCTGGCAACCTTTGCTTAATTGTTCCTTCTATTACTCTTCGTCCTGCAAAACCGACTAAAACCTTTGGCTCTGCAATAATTATATCTCCAAGGGATGCAAATGATGCTGTAACACCACCTGTTGTAGGGTCTGTTAGTACAGTTATATATAATAAGCCTTTATCGCTGTGACGTGCAGCCGCTGCTGAGGTCTTTGCCATTTGCATAAGTGATATAATACCTTCTTGCATACGTGCTCCACCAGAAGCAGTAAAAATAATCACAGGCAAATTCTTTTGGGTTGCACGTTCAAATGCTCTTGCAATTTTCTCGCCAACAACTGAACCCATAGATGCCATCATAAAATGAGAATCCATAATTGCAATAACACAGTGCTTGTTTCTAATATAACATTCTCCAGTAACTACTGCATCTTTTAAATTTGTAAGTTCCTGCATTTGAGCAACTTTTTCTTCATAGCCATCAAAATCAATAGGATTTTTGCTTACCATGCCTGCATCATATTCAACAAATGTATCTTTGTCAATAGTAATGTTAAGACGTTCAACAGCGGATAATCGGGCATGATATGTGCATTCGCTACATACTTTTGATGCTCCATTAAAGTCGTCCATGAACATAACATTATTACAACGTGGACATTTAAACAAAAGGTCATTTGGGATGTTTACCTTTGACTTTTTATCGGTTTTATTATCATTCTCAGCACGAGATTTTACTACCTTAAACAAATCCTCAAGCATAGCGTTCCCCCCTATTTATAATTATATTACACTAAAATTAATTAGTTTTTAGTGTAATATTTTCTTAACAAACAATAAAATTTAATTGTGTTTTTTCATAATATCTGTTCTTCCAAGATAGCCTATATCATAATTTGCACTCTGGAAGTTATCATCCCTAAGTAAGTTTAGCTGAAAGTCTATGTTCGTGTCAACACCTTCTATTAAAAATTCTGCTAAAGCCCACTTCATTTTCTTAATCGCTATTTGCCTTGTTGGTGCATATACAATAAGTTTTGCTATCATACTGTCGTAATATGGGGTGATTTCATAGCCTTGATATACTGCACTATCTATCCTAATTCCAGGACCTCCAGGCATATGAAGGGCTCTGATTTTTCCAGGTGAAGGTCTAAAGTTATAGTATGGATTTTCGGCATTAATACGGCATTCTATTGCATGTCCGCTTAATTTAACGTCCTCTTGATTTATTGCAAGTTTCTCACCGTAAGCAATTAGAATTTGTTGTTTTACAAGGTCAATTCCAGTTACCAGTTCTGTTACAGGATGTTCAACTTGAATTCTAGTATTCATCTCCATGAAATAAAAGCTATTGTCAGAAGATAACAAAAACTCTACTGTCCCTGCATTACGATAATTGCAAGCTTTTGCAGCTTTTTTTGCGGCTTCTCCCATTTTTTCTCTTAATTCAGGAGTCATTACAGGACATGGGGATTCCTCTAAAACCTTTTGGTTACGACGTTGCATAGAGCAATCTCGTTCCCCAAGGTGAATAACATTTCCGTATGAATCCGCAAGTATTTGAATTTCAACATGGCGAGGGTTGATAATAAATTTCTCTATGTAAACCTCATCATTAGCAAAAAAGTTTAATGCCTCTTGTTGAGCAGCAGTCATTGCGCCCTCAAGTTCAGAAGCCTCATTTACAAGACGAATTCCACGTCCACCGCCACCAGCAGACGCTTTTATCATTACAGGGTATCCAATTTCATTGGCGATTATTCTTGCTTCATCGATAGTCTTTACAACACCATCAGAACCAGGAACAACAGGAACACCTGCATTTTTCATAGTTATCTTTGCTTGTGCCTTATCACCCATTAAGTCGATTGACTCTGCTAATGGACCAATAAACGTAACTCCACAACGCTCACAATTTCTTGCAAACGCAGAGTTTTCTGATAAAAATCCAAATCCAGGATGAATTGCTTTTGCACCGGTAAGTTCACAAGCCGCCAGAATTGACTTAACGTTTAAGTAGCTGTCTTTGGTTGCCGCAGGACCAATACAAATTGCTTCATCTGCAATTTGAGCATGAAGTGAATTGCGGTCAGCCTCTGAAAAAACGGCAACTGTGCGTATGCCAAGCTCACGACAAGCACGGATTACGCGAACAGCGATTTCGCCTCTATTTGCAATTAATATTTTGTTGAACAAAGTAAGGTTCCTCCCTGTATTGAAAAATAATTTAAGTTATACTATTTGTCAATTATATTTAAGCAATTATTACTTGCTCTTATCTTTTTTCTTTTTCGAACAACTAAAAAAATCACTATAAGAATCAATGCAACAGTACAGAACAATTTAAAATAATTTAAAATCATATCTGAATGTTGAGCTTTTTTCACTGCATTGTAAGCGTCATTCACTTCATTGTCAAGTTTAATTTTATCAACTAACTGTTTGAGATAAGTAATATTTTCTTGTGTAATATCTTTGTTATATATAACCATACTGATACAAACAAATTTAGAATCATAAATTGTAGAAGCAGCTATGGTGCTACTGAATCCTTGGTCATTATTAAATTGTGTTTTACGTGTTCCCATTAAAAATAATCCGTTATCATTATCATAAAATTCTAAAACTTCTAATTGTGATTTGTGGACTATATCTGACATATCTTTTGCAAGCTTATCACGACTGTTTATATCAGTTGTTTTTATTTTTTCAAGTATTTTCTTCTTATATTTTTCTGGCATACAACGGAAATCTATACTTTCTTTTGATTCAGGAGTCTCCATTACACTAATTGTAAAATCCATTACATCTTCTGGATTTATTGCATCAAACACTATTTGTTGTTGTTTCATTGTTTGTTGCACTAAATCGTAGTCAATTTGATATTTACTGATTATTGGGTCATCTTTGGAAATATACGGTGTGATTGCTAGCCAATTAGACGGAATTTGTACGGAAATTTTTGCTTCTGGAATGTGATAAACTTTTTCGTTATTTGGTTCATTTTCCTGTGCATAAACTTGGCTAGTCATTATACAAAATATAGTTATAAAACATATTAGTATTTTTTTCATTTTATGTCCTTCTCTCAACTGCATTTATTGTATCCCATTATTATTCTTAATTTCGCCTATTATCCAATAGCAAACTTAATTTCAGCTGTAACCGCACGTTTACCATTTACACTCGCTGTTGCCTTACCAACACCTATTGATCCTCTTACTTTAATGATTTCAACCTCTAACGTAAGTGTATCACCAGGCAATACTTTGGCTCTGAATTTAGCATTATCAATTCCTGCAAAGTATGCAATTTTACCTTTGTTTTCAGGTAGAGAAAGTATACATACAGCACCTGCTTGTGCAAGCATTTCTATAGTTAAAACACCTGGTTGTACAGGTTCTTGTGGAAAATGTCCTTTAAACCAAAATTCATCTTCTTTAAGATGTTTTAGTGCAGTAACTGAAACCCCAGCTTCCATTTCAACAACTTCATCAATTAATAAAAATGGGTCGCGATGAGGAATAATCTGTTTAATTTGTTCTTGATTTAGTAATGGCATAATTTTTCTCCTCTTTAAAATAATATAAACTCTACATTTCTATGCCGACATTTATTTTATTATCATAATAGGTTGATTATACTCAACGCCTTGTGCATTTTCTACTTTAATCTCTGCTACTTCTCCATCAAAATCGCTTTGAATTTCATTCATAAGTTTCATTGACTCAATAACAAAAATTACATCGCCTTTTTTAACCTTTGAGCCAACAGTCACAAAAGGAGCTTTATCAGGAGCGGCCGCTGAATAGAATGTTCCTACGATTGGAGATTTAACAACATTGCCGCTTATCTCTTCTTTTTCCTGTGCAACAGGAGGTGCAGTTGTTACTGCTATTGATGTATATTCTGTAGTTTGTGGAGCACAAGGTGCTTGTGCAGAGATAACTTGAGAAGTATTTCTTGCTTGAAGTTTCAACTCAAATTCTCCATCTTTAATTTTTAACTCGCCAAGATTTGTTTGTTGCATTTTGTCCATAAGCTCTTTGATTTCATCTAAAGTAATTTTTAAATCAGCCATATTAAATCTCCTTCCAGTATGAAACTGGGCGTTTTACCGCTCTATTTATTACAAATTATAGTCACTATTATGTTGTCGTTAATGTGTTATTAATCTTCGTATTTTTTTAGGCAAAGTGATGCATTATGCCCACCAAAACCAAGAGAATTTGATATTGCATATTTTATGTCTTTTTTTCGTGTGCCTTCTGTTACATAGTCCAAATCACAATCTTCGTCAAATACTTTATACCCAATTGTTGCAGGAATAATTCCTTCTTCTAAAGATTTTGCACATACAATTGCTTCAATTGCACCAGCCGCACCAAGAAGATGCCCTGTCATTGATTTAATTGCAATAGTTTCGTATTTATCGTTCAAGCCTGTAGATGTACCATGTGCATTTATGTAATCAATTTTGTCAGCGGTCACACCTGCCTCAGTATAAGCGAGCTCCATTGCTTTGGCCGCACCTTTTCCGTCTGGGTCTGGGCTTGTCATGTGATAAGCATCACCTGTTGCACCATATCCAACGATTTCAGCATAAATTTTTGCGCCACGAGCTTTAGCGTGTTCAAATTCTTCTAACACAAGGATTGCGCCACCCTCGCCCATAACAAATCCATTTCTTTCTTTATCAAAAGGAATAGACGCTCTATCTGGGTTTTCACTATGTGATAATGCTTTCATATTATTAAATCCTGCTATAGCAAACTCTGTAATTGCAGCCTCAGCACCACCCGTTACACATGCGTCGATATACCCATGTTTAATTGCTCTGAATGCCTCGCCAATTGCGTGAGAGGATGTTGCACAGGCAGTAACTGGTGCGTAGTTTATGCCTTTGAAACCATATTTCATCGATATTGTTCCTGCCGCCATATTACTTATCATCATAGGCACAAAGAAAACAGATACACGGTTTGCGCCTTTTTCTAAGAATTTTGAGTATTCTTGCTCAATAGTCTGAAATCCACCAATACCACTACCAACAATTACACCAATTCTAAATGGATCTAAATCTTCAAATTTAGTTCCGCAATCTTCAACCGCCTGTGTAGCCGCCGCTACTGCAAATTGACAATAAGGGTCAGTACGCCTTAGCTCCTTCTTATCAAAATATTTAAGTGCGTCAAAATTCTTTATTTCTCCTGCAACTTTTACATCACAGTTTGTTGTGTCAAATCTTTCAATAGTAGATATGCCATGAACCCCATTTTTAATGTTCTCAAAAAAGCTATCGACAGTTGTTCCAATTGGGGTTATTGCACCCATTCCAGTAATAACTACTCTGTTCATTTTTACCTCCAAATTTACAGGGTTTTACCCTTAAATGTGTATTGGCTAAAGATTGCCTACATCACCATTCCGCCATCAATTACTATTACTTGTCCTGTAATATACGCCGCACCGTCTGAAGCTAAGAAAGCAGCAGTTGCCGCAATTTCTTCTGGCTCGCCAAAACGTCTAAGTGCAGTTGACTCTAACGCAACCTTTTTAACTGCCTCATCTAAAACTGCTGTCATTGGCGTGTTGATGAAACCTGGTGCTATTGCGTTTACTGTAATATTTCTAGGCCCTAGTTCTTTTGCTGAAGAAAGTGTCATACCAATAACACCTGCTTTTGACGCAGAATAATTGAATTGACCAGGGTTACCATAAACTCCTGCTACAGATGCCATATTAATTATTCTTCCGCTTCTTTGTTTCATCATGATTGGACTTACATGTCTTGTCATATTGAATACACTTTTATAGTTTACATTTGTTACAATATCAAATTGATCCTCGCTCATACGAGCAACAAGTCCATCCCGTGTAATTCCGGCATTATTTACTAATACATCAATTTTCTTTTCTGTA
>DAMDCT010000039.1:9737-14031 GCA_032091455.1 Oscillospiraceae bacterium
AGCCATTGCTTCACATTCAGCAAAGATTGATACATCAGCTATAAAGCATTCTGCTTGTACTCCAAACGCTTCACACTCTAATTTTACTTGATTGCCACCGTTCTCAACTTCTATTTGTGATCTACAGTTTATTGCAATATTAAATCCATCAGATGCAAGTTTCTTTGCAATACATGCGCCAATACCCTGTGATGCCCCTGTTATAAGTGCAGTCTTACTCAAATTAAACACCCCTTATTATTTATATAATTTTTTCAATAATTTTTATTATTGTTTTACCATTCAAGTACGGCTGCGGCATAAGTTAACCCTGCGCCAAAACCTACTACACATATTTTATCTCCAGGTTTAATTCTACCATTTTTACTAGCTTCGTTTAAGCAAATTGGAATACTTGCACTTGAAGTATTGCCGTATTGGTGAACATTAACGTAAAATTTATCGATAGGTAATTTTAAATTTTTAGCTGCTGTTTCTACTATTCTTATGTTTGCTTGATGAGGAACAATTAATGCTAAATCAGAAGGAGTTATACCTGCTTTTTCACAAGCTAGTTCAACTGCTTTTGGCATAATTCTTGTTGCAAATTTATATACTTCGCGACCATCCATATATAAATTATGTCCTGAAGTTTCTGCAAATCCGTCTGATAGTGGGTCAAATGGAGTTTCCATAAATGGGTTTGATGGAGGGATTCCTCTTCCAAACAACTTTGACACACCACTTACATCTGCGCCCAATTTACAAGCAAATTGTTTGTCGCCTTTTTGAACAACGCAAGCCGCCGCACCATCACCAAACAAAACGCATGTAGAGCGATCTGTAAAATCTGTGATTTTTGAAAGCATCTCACTTGAAACAATTAAAATATTATTATATTCTTCATCTAATAAATATCTATTTGCCATATCAAGTGCATATACAAATCCTGAACAAGCGCAACTAATATCAAAACAAACTGCATTAAATGCTCCAATTTCATTTGCAACAAAGCATGCAGTAGATGGAGTTACATAGTCTGGAGTTGCTGTACTAAGTATAATCATATCAATGTCTTCAACTGAAAGATTAGCATTTTTTATAGCTTCAACTGCCGCATTTGCACCCATTTTATAGGTGGTTATATTATCAGCAAAATGCCTTGTTTTAATACCTGTTCTACTTGTTATCCACTCGTCGTTTGTATCGACTATTTTTGACATGTCTTCATTAGTTACAACGTTTTCTGGCACATACATTCCTGTTCCAATAATACTTATGCCCATAATAACCTCTTTTCTCCCGCATCATAAATATATAATATATGAGAAACCTAACATTGATGCTGGAAAATGTTAGGGTTATAGTGTTAAATGTCTTAATATTTATTATAAGTATTTAAATTTGTTAAACATATATACTACTAATATTGTTCGGTTGCAGTTGCAGTTGCAGTTGCTGTTGCAGTTGCTGTTGCAACAGCTATTTGGTTATGATATACTTATTTAAAAGTATTTACATTTGAATAAGTTTATTTAATAGTATTGAGATAATTTTAACGTTTCTTAACCGTTTTGTCAACGAAAAGATACTTTTGGAGCCTAAACAATTACTTTTGTTACATAATTTTCTTGTAATATCTGTTAAATTAATATATGGAGGATAAACATATGGAAAAAACTTGTGTAATTTTTTCTGGTCAAGGATCGCAATATGAGGGTATGGGCCGTGAACTTTTAGAGATGCATCCGCAACTTGAGTATATATATGAATGCGGAAGTGATATACTTGGATTCGATTTAAAAAATGCTTGTTTCAATCTTAGTGCTGAAGAATTATCAAAAACTGAGATTGCACAGCCTTCAATTTTTGCAACATCTATACTTGCTTTTGAAGCAGTTAAAACGCTTGATATAACTCCTTGTGCAGTAGCGGGTCATTCCCTTGGAGAATATGCGGCAATGGTTTGCTCTAATATGATTTCTTTAGAAGTCGGCTTTAAAGTAATAAAAGAACGTGCTTTTGCAATGGGCGAATGTGCAAAAGAGCAAGACGGCGCAATGTGTGCTGTATTAGGGTTAAGTGCCCAAGAAATTTGTGCTGTATGCGAATCAGTAAATGGATATGTTGTGCCTGTAAACTACAATTCGCCAGTTCAAACAGTTATTGCAGGCGAGCGTGAAGCTGTTGATATTGCAATTGCAAAATTTAGTGATATGGGCAAAAAGGCAGTAAAGCTTGCAGTTAGTGCAGCCTTTCACTCTAAATTAATGCAAAGTGGCGCAGAACAATTTTATAATGCAATAAAGTCAATTGAATTCAATGAACCTTGTTTTGACTTTTATTCAAATGTTACTGGAGCAAAACTAACAGACTTTAGCGATATGCCATCATATTTAAAATCTCATTTAGTATCACCAGTTAAATTTGTAGATGAACTTAATGCAATAAAAAATTCTGGTGTAACAAGCTTTATAGAGTGTGGACCAAATAAAGTTTTAACAGGTCTTGTTAAAAAGACTTTATCAGACGTTACAGCAGTCAACGTTGAAAACACAAAAACATTCTCTAAATTAAAAGATAATCAATAAACTTTATTAAAAGTTTTAACATTCACTTATCATTAGTTATAAGTGAAAAATAGTAGGTGTTAGGATGAACAACTTATATATTTGTGGTTTTATGGGATGTGGTAAAAGCACAATAGGCGTAAGACTCGCAAAGCTTTTAGGTCGCAGATTTTTAGATTTAGATGCATATGTTGAAAAAAGAACTAAAATGTCAATTGCAACTATTTTCAAGAATTATGGTGAAGATAAGTACAGGGATATGGAACACGAAATATTAGGAGAAGTTTCTAATATGAAAAATGCCGTTGTTGCGGTTGGAGGTGGTACGTTTGCTTATGAGGAAAACATAGTACTTGCAAAGCAAAGCGGAAAGATAATTTATTTATTTTTACCATTTGAAGCTTGTTATAGAAGAATTAAAGGCGACAAGAAACGCCCACTTGTGATAAATAACTCAAAAGACGATCTTTTGACCATATATAACAGACGGCATACTATCTATAAAATTGCTGCATCATATGTTTATGAAGCCAAATTCCCTCCGGAATTTTGTGCTAGACAAATTGCAAAGTTAGAAGGAAAAAAATAATTTATGCGTTTTGCGTATTTTAACATTAAGGAGTAATCAAAATGAATAGTAGTCCCTCTCTTATTCTCGCTTCACGTTCTCCAAGAAGAATTGAATTATTATCACTAATTACATCAGATTTTGAGGTTATGCCATCATCATTTGACGAAAGCAGTGTTAAAATTGATAACCCAACAGATTTAGTCAGAGAATTAAGCTTCCAAAAAGCAAAAACTATTCATGAAAATAACAAAAACAGTATTGTTATTGGTTGTGATACAGTTGTTAGCCTTGATAATGAGATCTTTGGAATACCAACTGATTTTTCAAATGCAAAAAATATGTTAGAAAAACTATCGGGTAATACCCATTCTGTAATTACTGGAGTATGCGTTTTAAAAGGCAATGATATTCACCAATTCGAATGTGAAACTAGAGTTGCTTTTTTTGAGTTGAGTGATAAAGAGATTCGTGAATATTTAAAAACAAATGAAGCTTTTGATAAAGCGGGAAGTTATGGCATACAGGGAAAGGGTTCACTATTTGTTTCTTCAATTAATGGGGATTATTTTAATGTAGTTGGACTACCAATTTCCAGATTAAAGAGGATTTTGGACAAGATATGCCAATAATTTATTTAGTTGTTAAACTTCATTAGTTTAATTATCCAAAAATCCGTTAAAACTAATTATATTTATAAAAAGTTATTGTGCTATTAACAATTAGAGGTTATAATTAAATTGTATGTATTTGCAGAAAAAATTTAAAAGTTGTCATATAGCCAAAAAAGTTGACAAATAGCCAACTTTACAGATACAAGAATAAATTGGAGGTAAAATATATGTTTACAAAAGACATTGGTATTGACTTAGGAACAGCTAACACACTTGTATATATGAAGGGCAAAGGAATAATTATTCGTGAGCCATCCGTTGTTGCAGTTGATATTAGAACTGACACAGTAAAATGTGTTGGACAAGCTGCAAAAGATGTTGTAGGAAGAACTCCTGGTTCAATAGTAACAGTTCGCCCACTAAAAGACGGCGTTATTGCTGATTTTGACATTACAACAAGTATGCTACAAGAGTTCATAAGAAAAGCAATGAACAATTCAATGTTTTCTCGTGCTCGTGTTGTTATTTGTATTCCATCTGGAGTAACAGCGGTTGAACGTCGT
>DAMDCT010000039.1:14041-22368 GCA_032091455.1 Oscillospiraceae bacterium
AACGTCGTGCAGTAAAAGAGTCTGCTGAAAAGGCTGGAGCTAAAAAGGTAATGATTATTGAAGAGCCAATGGCAGCTGCAATTGGTGCTGGTCTTCCTGTATCAGAGCCAACAGGAAGTATTGTTGTTGATATTGGTGGTGGAACAACAGAAGTTGCAGTTATATCTCTTGGGGGTATCGTTGCATCTAAATCTGTTAGAGTTGGCGGCGATAAATTCGACGTTGATATCATTAACTACATTAAAAAGAAATACAATCTGTTAATTGGTGAGAGAACTGCTGAAAATATTAAAATTGATGTTGGTAATGCTTTCCCTCTAGATGAAGAAATTCAAACTGACATTAAAGGTAGAAACCTTTTAACAGGATTACCTGAAAATATAACGGTTACTTCTACTGAGATTAGAGAAGCGCTAATTGATTCTTTACAAGAAGTATTAGAAGCGATTCGTATTACTCTTGAAAAAACTCCACCAGAGCTTGCAGCGGACATTATTGATCAAGGTATAGTAATGACCGGTGGTGGTGCATTGTTGCGTGGTCTTGATAAATTAATTTCTCAAGAAACTGGTATGAGCGTTCGTGCTGCAGAAGATCCTCTTGACTGTGTTGCTTTGGGAACAGGTATTGTTCTTGAAAATATTGAAAAATTATCAGCTGTATTTTCAAATGACGACGTAAAATATTAAATCATCGCACACAAGCTATTGCGTTTTATAACGTAGGGGCGGGGCTCGTCTCCGCCCTTTTAATATATCAAAAATCTGTATACAGGAAGGTGATAATGCTATGATAGATTTCTTGAAAAGCAAAAAATTTAAGATAATTATAGCAATTGTCGCAATTTTATTTGGTATGATGCTGTACTCAGCATCTTCTGAGGGAATTGAAAATATTCCAAAAAACTTCCTCTCTATTATTTCAACACCTTTTCAAAAGGCAACAGCCTCAGTAGCTAATGCAACTGGAGAATTTTTTGATCAGTTTTTAAACGCATCAAACAATAAAAAAGAAAATGAATTTCTTAAAAAAAGTATTGATGAACTAAATCAAAAGCTTGTTGATTATGAGGAATTAAAGGACGAAAATGAGCAATTAAAACAAATTGCAGGAATAAAAAAACAATACCCTGGTTTTGAAATGACGAGTGCTTTTGTTATAGGCCGTGATCCCGCTGACCGTTATGGTTCTTTTACTATTGATAAGGGTACACTTCATGGTATTAAATTAAATGATCCTGTTATTACAAGCAGTGGATTAATTGGTATTGTTAGTGATATATCTCAAATTAGTGCTCGTGTAAAAACAATTTTAAGTCCTGAAGTCAAAGTAAGTGCACTTGAGATTACTTCGAAGGAGTTAGGGTTTTTAACTGGCGAAGTAAAGCTGTCACAAAAAGGTTTATGTAAATTATCTATTTTAGGACAAGACTCTAAAATTAAAACTGGTGATATAATAGTTTCAGCAGGGGCAAGTGGTACATTTCCTAAAGGAGTACCTCTTGGTAAAGTAAAAAGTATTTTAGATGAGGCCCATGGGATTACAATGTATGCAACCATAGAGCCGATGGAAAAAATAGATAAAGTTTCAAATGTCCAAATAGTAACTAATTTTTTGGGGCAAGGAAGTAATCTTTCAGATTACTTAAAATAAAATCATGATTAGGCTTTACCAATATTGTATTTGCTGATTTTATAGAAGAGGTGTTGTTTTATGCAAATTGAAAAAATAAGACCTTATTTAAAATGGGCCTGCTATTATTTATTATTGCTTTTACTTAATGCAATCCAAACAACGCCACATTTATTTGAGATTTTTTCAATAAAACCCGCTTTAATTGTCTCCCTTGTGGTTTGTGTATGCATGTATGAAAGTGTTATGCCAAGTGCTGTTTTTTCAATGATTGCAGGACTTTTGTGGGATGTTTCATCTGATAAAGTTTTAGGGTTTAATGGTATTATACTTATATTCTGCGGAACATTTATATCTCTTTTTTGCATATATTATTTCCATACAAAGATTATTAATTCATTGGGTTTTTGTGCTGTTGTTATGGTTATACAAGGAATATTTGATTATCTGTTCTATTTTGCACTTTGGCAAAAAAGCGGAGCATATATTGTGCTTATATCAAACATATTGCCAACTGCTCTATATACAGTTATAGTAACAGTTCCATTGTTTTATTTAGTTAAATTAATATCTTTAAAATTTGGAAATATAGTTAGAACGTAACTTATATTTTAAATATACTTAAACTAAAATTAGGAGGAATGCACTTATGGCCCGTCCATTTGAAATAAAACATCATCGTCGAATTGTGGCAATGATTATTTTCGTATCCGTAATTTTTTTATTTGCTGCCATGCGTGCATTTCAATTTCAGTTAGTAGAGGGCGCAAGCCTTTTGGCTACTGCCAATAAAAGTTCAGATTCAACTATTGTGGTTACTGCTGCAAGAGGAGAAATTGTTGATCGAAATGGTGTTCCATTAACTAAGAATAAGGCTACATTTAATGTGGAGTTTGATTATAACTTTATGAAAAAAAGATCCGCAGATGAAACATTATCTACTCAAAACCAAACTATTTATGACCTTATAAGACTTTTTGAAAAACGCAATGAAAAATGGATTGATGAGTTACCCATTACAACGAACAAGCCATATAAGTTTATTGATGGAAAAGAAATGGAAGTTGCAAAGCTTAAAACAAAGATAGGTGTAAATCAATATACCACTGCACAAGACTGTATTGATAACATTTATGAAGAATATAAAATTAAAGATTATAGTGAAGATTATAAGCGAAAAGTTGCTGGAGTCCGCTATCAAATGCTTTTTAAGGATTTTTCAAGATACACACCTCGCTACACTTTTGCAGAGGATATTACCCCACAAACAGTAGCTTTTATGAAAGAATTTTCTTCCGATTTAATCGGAGTGGAAATTGTTGAAAAAGCAATAAGAACTTATGTAAGTGGCGATGTAGCTTCACATATAATTGGTTCATTAGGTCCAATTTACGCCGAGGAAGCCAAATATTACAAAGATAAGGGCTACCCAATGACCGATTTAGTCGGAAAAGATGGTATCGAAAAGGCTTTAGAAGATGTACTTCGAGGTCAAAATGGAACAATGAAAGTTATAAAGAATTCCAAAGGTGAAATTATTGACATTCAAGAGGAAACAGCGCCTGTTGCAGGAAGAACTGTACAGCTAACCCTTGACCTTAATTTTCAAAAAGAAGTTCAAACTATTTTAGCTGACTATATAAAAGACTTTAATGAAACCAATAAAGAAGGCAAAAAAGCTGAAGGTTCTTCAATCGTTGTAATGGATGTAAAAACTGGTGGTGTCCTTGCATCAATATCTTATCCTTATTACGATATAAATGAATATAAAACAAATTATTCTGAACTTTTGAAAAAGGAAGGCAATCCACTTTTTAACCGTGCAATGTTTGGTTTGTACCGCCCTGGATCTACTTTCAAGCCTGTTGTTGCAGCAGCAGCACTTACTGAAAATAAAATCACTCCACAAACCACTGTTTTTTGTGATGGTGTCTATCATTTTTGGGATGATTATCAACCTAAATGTTTATCTATCGGACATAGAAATGTAAGTTTAAATGTAATTTCTGCATTAGACCATTCTTGCAATGTCTTCTTTTATGAAACAGGAAGACTTTTAGGAATAGATAAAATAAATGAATATGCAAACTATTTTGGCCTTGGTGCTGAAACTGGGTTAGAGCTGAGCAATGCTACGGGCAATCTATCAAGCCCAGCCTTCTCAGCAAAGTATGATAAAAGATGGGAAAAAGGTAACGTTGTTCAAGCGGCTATTGGACAGATGGACACTTCAGTCACCCCACTACAAATGGCAATAGAATCAATGACAATTGCAAATAAAGGCACGAGATACAATGCTCATCTTGTTAAAAATATACTATCTAATGATATGAAACAAGTCATAACCCCTGAACAAATAAAAGTTGCTTCGTCTTTTAAGATGTCTGATATTACCTTTGACACAATTAAACAGGGTATGATTGCAGCAAGTAAGGGTGTAGGCGCACCAAACCAGCTTACTGATTTAGGCTATGATGTTGCCGTAAAAACAGGTACACCTCAGGTATCTCCAACTAAAACGAACAATGCATTTATTGCATTTTCACCCGCTGCAAGTCCTGAAATAGCAATATCTTGCATGGTTGAGGATGGTTATGGCACTAATAAGTTAATAAGACGCATATTGTTGGCTTATGAAAAAAGCAAAATAAAGCCAGTTCAATAATTAATAAAATATATACTTTATTATTGTTGCAATCGTTGACTATTTTTGATACAATAAAATTAACTTTATTAACTTACACTACTTTAATATATTATTTTGGCAAAACTCCTTCAATGAGTTGTAAAAAATTCTTTTATAATAAAAGATTATTTGGGTTTTCGCCTTTACACAGTGAAAGGAGGAGTTTAAATTGGGGAAGCTTGTTTCAGTTGTTTCGGGAAAGGGAGGAACAGGAAAATCTACCTTTAGCGCCGGAATTTCTATATCCCTTGCAAAGAGTGGGAAATCTGTATTATTAGTTGATTTAGACATTGGACTAAGATCGTTAGATATAATGCTGGGTCTTGAAAATAATGTCGTATTTGATATTGGTGATATATTGGATGACAATTGTAAAATTGATGACGCAATGGTAAGCCATCAAGCATATCCCTCATTGAAATTATTATGTTCACCCCTTAATATAACAAAGTCATTTGTAATTCCTAAGATAATTGAGCTAATTAACTCACAGAAAAAAAAGTTTGATTATATTATATTAGATTTGCCAGCAGGTCTTGGGCTAAGTGTTATTATGGCAAAAGCATTAGCTGATCTCATTTGTGTTGTAACCACTCCAGATGCGGTTACAATAAGGGATACTAGAAAAGTATGTGATGTAATTGACTCAAACTGTGATAAAGAATTAAAACTTGTTATTAATCGTGTCAGTAAAACAGCAATTAAGCTTAGTGGGCTTAGTGATTTAGATGAAATACTCGATACTGTTGGTGCTCCTCTTTTAGGAATACTAAAGGAAGATGAGTGGATTAATAACAGTTTTGCAATTCGAAAAGTTTCTAAATCGTCAGCTACACAAACTCATTTGGCATTTGATGCCATGGCTCAGCGTATAGGTGGAAAGTATGTTCCACTTGTTATAAAGACCGTCTAGCATATTAAACAGATAATAGATAATTTATTTATTACAAAAAAGAATGGAGATTATATTATGAACATTGCCCTAATTGCACACGATGCAAAAAAAGAATTGATGATTCAATTTTGTATTGCTTATTGCGGTATTTTGTGCAAGAATAGACTATGTGCAACAGGCACCACTGGTAAACTTGTATCTGAGGCAACAGGTCTTAACATTGACCGTTTTCTAAGTGGGGTACAAGGTGGAGATCAGCAAATTGCATCACGCATTGCCTGCAATGAAATTGATATGGTGCTATTCTTTAGAGATCCATTAACCGTAAAAGAACATGAGCCAAATGAGATGAACTTACTTCGTTTGTGTGATGTTCATAACATTCCAATTGCAACAAATATTGCAACAGGCGAAATGCTAATCCACGGATTAGAGCGTGGAGATCTTGACTGGAGAGAAATTGTCCATTCAAAGTAAGTTAAATATAATTAAATGCATTGAAAAGGAATAGTAACTATATTTTCTTTTTACAGAGAAATGGCGAACATGGTATTTTGTAGTACAGTTTATCATGGGCTGGAATCGCCTACTAGTAAAATATAGCAAAGACACCTTTGAGCAGTTGTGTGAACAAGCACAAACGTTTTCCGCGTTAAGGATTAAATACTAATTTTACTTAAATGGCGATTATAAATTTTTATAAAACCGCATAAATCAAAGCTTTTATAAAAATTATTAAAGTCGATTTAAAATGAAATAAGTATCATAAGAGGGATAACCATAACTTTTAATGCTGATGGTTATCTAAATTAGGGTGGTACCACGAGTTTTCAAACTTCGTCCCTTGACTATATGTCAAGGTGCGGAGTTTTTTTGTTACATTAATTAAAAAGGAGAAATATTATGGCAATTACAGCACCAAGAGGAACTCAAGATATTATTCCAAGCGAAAGTTATAAATGGCAATTTGTTGAGCAATTACTATTAGAATCTGCTACGCTATTTGGATTTAAGGAAATTAGAACTCCAACTTTTGAACAACTCGACCTTTTCTGCAGAAGTGTTGGGGACACAACTGACGTAGTACAAAAAGAGATGTTTGAAGTTAAAGCTCAAAAGGGTACAGATATTTATGCATTAAAACCAGAGGGAACAGCAGGAGTGGTTCGTGCTGCACTTGAGAAAGGTCTACTAAATGATGCACTCCCACTAAAGGCATGTTACATCACCCCTTGCTTTAGGCATGAACGTCCACAAGCTGGAAGGCTTAGAGAGTTTCATCAATTTGGATGTGAGATGTTCGGCTCAAAATCCCCTTCTGCTGATGTAGAGGTAATATCTATTGCAAATCACATATTTACTATGCTTGGATTAAAAGACATTGAGCTTAATATTAATTCAATAGGCTGTCCTACTTGTCGAGCTGATTATCACAAGGCATTAAGAGAATATTTCGAGCAATACAAAGAAAAACTTTGTGGAACTTGTCTAGAGCGTTTAGATAAAAATCCAATGAGAATTTTGGATTGTAAGTGCCCTGAATGTCAACAGATTGCAAAAGATGCACCAGTTGTTATTGAATACCTATGTGAAGATTGCAAAACGCATTTTGATGGAGTAAAAACAAGGCTTGAAGTTTTAAATATTCCATACACAGTGAATACTAAAATCGTGCGTGGGCTTGATTATTACACAAAAACTGTATTTGAGTTTATCTCAAATGACATAGGAGCACAAGGAACAATTTGTGGCGGTGGACGTTATGACGGATTGGTTGAACAGCTTGGAGGAAAAATAACCCCAGCACTTGGTTTTGGAATGGGACTTGAGCGTTTACTAATGCTTTTATCTGCACAAGGAATAGAAATACCAACTCCTCGTGTATGTGATTTATATATTGGTAGCATGGGCGAGCAAGCAAACATTAAGGCTTGTGAACTTACTGCTGTTCTTCGTGACGAAGGATTTTTCGTTGAATGCGACCTAATGGATAGAAGTGTTAAAGCACAGATGAAATACGCAAATAAAATAGGTGCAAGATATTCATTTGTGCTTGGAGATAATGAATTATCTACAGGAAAAGCAACTCTTAAAGATATGCAAAGTTCAGAAACTAAGGAAATAGAGTTTAATACTGAACTTGTGAATATACTTTATGACGCAATGCTAGCTAGAGAAGCAGATATGTTGGCAAGTCAAATTGGCGAAAATGCATTTGCGGATATTATGGGTATGAATAAGTAAGAAATTATATTTAACTAGAATAGAGGAATTATTATGATAGAAACAATGGGCAGCTTAAGAAGAACACATTATTGTACACAACTTTCTCTTACAGATGTTGACAAGGAAGTTGTTGTTTGTGGCTTCACACAAAAACAAAGAGATAAAGGAAATCTAATTTTTATTGATTTGCGTGACCGAACAGGCATTTTACAGCTTACTTTTGATGATACAACTGACCGAAATCAATTTGAAAAAGCAAAGAGTGTAAAAAGTGAGTATGTATTGATGGCAAAAGGTATTGTTAAAAAACGTGAAAGTATCAACACTGAAATTAAAACAGGTGAAATTGAGATATTTGTAACTGAACTTCGCATACTTTCAGAGGCACAAACACCTCCATTCCACATATCAGACAATGCAAAAGTAAATGAAGAACTTCGCTTGAAATATCGTTATCTTGACCTTAGAAGAGCAAAGTTACAAGACAATATGATGAAACGTCATAAAATTGCACAAGTTACAAGAGAATATTTCTATGACAATGGTTTTGTTGAGATAGAAACTCCAATGCTTATGAAGTCAACACCAGAGGGAGCAAGGGATTATCTAGTTCCATCAAGACTTCATCACGGCAAGTTCTATGCACTTCCACAATCCCCTCAAATATACAAGCAATTATTAATGATTTCAGGTTATGATCGTTATATCCAGCTTGTTCGTTGCTTTAGAGATGAGGACTTACGTGCTGACCGTCAACCAGAGTTTACACAAATTGACCTTGAAATGAGCTTTGTTGATATTGAAGATATTCTTGAAATGGGCGAGGGTTATGTAAATCGTCTGTTCAAAGAAGTTTTAAACCACGAAGTAACTCTCCCACTTCCTAGA
>DAMDCT010000040.1:0-237 GCA_032091455.1 Oscillospiraceae bacterium
TTAAGTTGCCCAATACCTTTTACTGCTTGCTTTATTCCATCTTTATCAGGGTCAGTATATTTTACAAACCATTTCTCAAGTCTATATTTCAAGTCAGCAATAACTTCTTGCATATCCTCATTATCAGCCAAATTATAATTTTCTTCCTCATCTGCAACAAGATCGTACAACTCATTTTTACCATAAGGGTATCGGTGAATATATTTATATTCAGTTGTGCGTATCATACGCACTGGT
>DAMDCT010000040.1:247-2108 GCA_032091455.1 Oscillospiraceae bacterium
TCCATATTCATCTAATATAATAATTTCTTCATTGCTATCTGGAATTTTCCCATCAAATATCTGCTTAAAGCTTCTACCTGGGTAACTATTTGCGTCTTGTAAAGGCTCTTCCATCATATCTGCAATTGTTGGCATTATATCATAATGGCTGTACAATCCCTTAATAACAGTATTCCCCTTAATCATTTTGGGATATGTAATAATCATAGGCACTTTTACCGCTGTATCATACATATTCATAGGGAACGTTCCGTTTCCTTTTCCGAATATACCATGATGGCCCATACTCATTCCATTATCAGATGTAAAAATGATAATAGTATCTTCCCATAGGTTATTCTCTTTCAAAGTTTCAATTATTCTACCTATACCACTATCCATTGCGGATGTTGCCGCATAGTATCCCTGTAGATTTTTCTTTCGTTGCTCTTGTGTATACTTTCCTGCCCATTCATGCGGAGCAACATTTGGAGTAGCGGTATACTCACAATTATCATATTGGTCATAAAATTCTTGTGGATGATGATGCTTTTCCCAAGGTGCATGTGGTGCTGTATAATGTACGCTTAAATAAAATGGAGTGTCGCTATTTTTACTTGATTGTTCTAAGAAATCAATAGCATTATCAGTAATATAATCTGTTATGTAATGCTCTCTTAACATTTCGAACTTACCGTTTTGTAGCACAACAGGATAATAATAATTATCGCCACCCATTGCAATAGTTTCCCAATAGGTAAAACTTTTTTGTGGATTTATTGCATCTCCTAAATGCCATTTGCCAGATAGACCACAGGTATATCCATGTCGTGAAAGTATGTCCGTATATGCTTCAAAATCATCAATATATCTAATTGCCTCATCGCCCATTAGTTGACACTTTGACCACTCATATTCCCAAGAAATATCTTTTTTATTATAAATATCTCTTAAATCCTTTGAAACTTCATTATAGTTGATATGTCCTTTTGAAATCCAATCGTGCACACCATGTTGTGAAGGCATTTTTCCAGTTAAAATTGATGCTCGAGCAGGCGAGCATACAGGCGAAGTGCAGAAAAAATTCTCAAACCGAATACCACAGCTTGCTAAATAGTCCATATTTGGAGTTTTGATTTCATCATTCCCTGCACATCCCATTGACCAATAGCCCATATCATCTGCCATTATCATTACAATATTAGGTTTTTTCATTTGAATAATCCTCCCATAAATTTGTGCTTTCATTGTACATCAATTAGAATAATTTAGCAAAAGAAAGAATCTCAACATATCAATTGTTTCCTCTATATTTTTATTTCAATTTCCTTTTCTAAGTGCAATGAGTAAATCAAACATTGCTTTACTTCTTTATTAAATGCCTGTTCAATTGCGTCCTTATAAATACGCAACTGGTCATAATATCGTTTAATAAGCACTTCTTCATCATTTGTATAATCCGTTTTATAGTCTACAAGAATTATTCCATCACTTTCAAATATAATACAATCGGCAATTCCCTGTATAAGTATTTCTTCCTCACTAAACGGAGGTGTTAGCTTTTCGTCTACTTCTCCTGCCTTAATAAAATGGAGGAACTTATACTCTCTTAGAACTCTTTGTGCCGTTTGCATTCTTGCATAAAGAGGTGAATTTAAAAAAGCAGTTATCTTTGGTTTGTTTAATGCGTTAGCGTGTTGTAACGTAATAAACTGATTTTGTACAAGACGATTTATTTCGCTCTCTAAAACAATACTTGCATTATCGTAATCTGCAAACTGCATAAAGCTGTGCAAAATCGTTCCTCTTTGTGCTGGGGTAATCCCTTGCTTTTGAAGAAAATTCGGCTCTGCCTTTAGCGTTATATCCTGTACTTGAGTCT
>DAMDCT010000040.1:2118-5877 GCA_032091455.1 Oscillospiraceae bacterium
GAATTTGTGTTAATATTTCATATGGATAGCTATAAGAAAATGTACGTTCCAGCTCTTCGACTATTTCTTTGTTTGCAGACATAGTAGAAACTTTTATATTTGTTTCTTCAACTGCATCTGTTTCATTTGGATGTGCAATAAATCCTTTGATTTTAAAATCAGATGAAATAATTGGTGTGCTTACTGCACCAATTTCTTGCCTTATATCAAAAAAGCTTGGATGCCTTAATGTTGCTGATAAAATCCAATCAGAATAACTTGCACCGGAATATACATCATATGGGGATAGTTTATATTCATTTGAAAGTGATGTTGCAATTTGATTTAATTTATCAGTTGCTTTTGGTATAGTCATAACCATTATCAATTTTTCTTTTGCTCTGGTAAGTGCAACATAAAGCACACGCATTTCCTCGGAAATTGCTTCCTTTTCAGTTTGTAATCGAATCGCCTCAAATGGCAAGTTTGTATAGCTTTTAAGCGCATTTGTGTCTGTTATTTTCATTCCAAAACCTAATTGTGAATTAAGTTGAAAGCTCTTATTTAAATCCATCTTGTTAAATTTTTTACCACAATCAGCAATTATGCAAATTGGAAACTCAAGTCCCTTTGACGAGTGGATACTCATGATTTTCACGGTATTCGCATTTTGTGAAATTGTATTTGCACAACTAAAATCCTGCTTGTTAGCTATAACTCTATCAATATAACGCAAAAATCCAGACAAACCACTTGTACTTATGCTTTCATACTGTCTGGCATAGGTTAATAACAATCTTAGGTTTGCGTCTTTTTGTTCACCGTTTCCCATTGCATATGAAAGAGAAATAAAATCTGTTTGGTCATATATATCTTGCAATATTTCATCAGTTTTGACTGTAACTGCTTTTTGTCTAAGTTTCATCAATGTATCAACAAAGTCTTTACACTGTAAATCGCCTTGATTTGCACATTCTGTTACCGCAACATACAAGGGAATATTTTTATTTGCTAATCTGATTTTTGTTATAGTATCTGCACTAAAACTAAACATTGGCGACATCAAAACGGATAACAAACAAACATCTAGCAATGGATTATCAATTACTCTTAATAAATTAAATGTAACCGTTATTTCATACTCATTGAAATAGCCCTCAGTTGAATCTGAAAAGCAACTCACACCCATTGATTTCAGTTCATTGGATATTATATCAGCCTTGCCCTTTTTTGCCCTTAACAAAATTGCAAAATCACTATATTTACATGTTCTCATGCCATTTTTATCTTTAACTTTGTATCCTTCAGCAATCATTTTTTTAATCGTATTACCAATATAACGTGCTTCAACAACTGCTTTTTCACAATCGTCATCACGATTATAATCAATTACATGAACCTCTGAAAATGCTTCATCGTAATCATCAAATTTTGCCGCCGGCACAAGTTTTTCATCTTGAGTATAATCAATCTCTCCCATACCCTCACTCATTATTTGTGAGAATATTAAGTTTACAGTATCGCAAACTTCCTTACGACTTCTAAAGTTGCTTTCAAGTGTAATAGAGGCTTTTGTATTTTCACTGTGAGTTACTTTTTCATAAGGCAAAAAGCTAAGTTTTTTCTCTATAAATAACTTAGGCATTGCTTTTCTAAAATGATAAACACTTTGTTTAACGTCACCAACCATGAATATATTTTTTTCATCGTTAGATAAAACTTTAAATATCAGATTTTGCACTTCATTAATATCCTGACACTCATCAATCATTATTTCATCAAAATTATTTGCGAGTTCATATGCAATATCTGTTTTCTCGTAACCGTTTTCAGTTTTATTTACAAGTAACTTTACTGTGTAATGCTCTAAATCAGCATAGTCTATTACACATTGTTCTTGCTTTTTCTCTTCAATTAAATCATATACCTTATTCACCAGTAGAAAAAGAATTTCAAGATGTGGTGTTAATATTTGAACATCCTCTATAAACTCAACTTCACTACAGCAAAGATAGCGTTTTGATATAGTTTCAATGGTCTTGTACACATTTTTTCGCTTGTTTTGAAGTGATTGCAGAAATGCTTTATCTTCATATTTTCTTATTGATTTTAACGACATCTTTTCAATATTTTTTGTGCTATCTACAGCGTTATCCCATTCGCCTTTTTGTAGCATTTCTATAATTTTCAATATCTGAACTTTATCAAAGTTAAAAGGCTCGAAGTAGTTTGATTTAACCTGCTCATCTGTTTCAATCTGCTCTAAAGCATCTGATAATATTTTTGTTGTGCTTTGTAGTGCATCAATAACGTGTTCAGCAATATTTTGATACCATATGCTGTTTTTCACTCCACTAGAATTTCTGTACATATCTAATGTTTCTTTTAAAAAGTCTTTAGGAAATGCAAAAGAACGTATGAAATCATATATATCTAAAACTAAATCAGCAAGCTTTTTATCATCTTTAGTACAAACAAACTCAACGAGTTTCAAAAAGTTTAAATCACTAGCCTCATAATACTCATTAAATACTTCATCAACGGCATCATTTTTTATTATAGTAAGCTCGGTTTCATCTGCAATTCTAAACTCACCAGACAAGCCAAGCTTTTGAAAATTATCACGAATTAAACTTGAACAAAGTGAATGAATGGTGCTTATCTTTGCATTAGCTAATAAAAGTTGTTGATGTTGCAATGCTCTATTTGTAGGGTCTTGTTCTATTAGTTCACTTAGCTTGCTATTGATACGTTGACGCATTTCGTCTGCTGCTAATACTGTAAAAGTTACAATAACTAGTCTATCTGCACTTATAGGATTTTCTCCTGTTAAAAGCCTTATTACACGTTGGGTCAATACCGCAGTTTTTCCACTTCCAGCGGCTGCTGAAACGAGGATATTTCCTCCACTTACGTCAATTGCATTCTGCTGATTTTTTGTGAAATTAACTTTATTATTGCTGTTCTTTGTTGTCATTATCCTCATCCCCTCCCATCTGCTTAATAAGTTCTTGTCTATCATATTTAAAATACTCTCTACAAGCATTCTTTAAATTAGTGCCACAAACTCCACTATAATTGCAATATTCACAGCTGTTTTCAATTGGTAATGCTTGTATCTTACCTAAATGCAATTCAGTCGCCATATTTGTGATTAACTTATTGATATATGTATTCACCTTAGATAGTTCTTTCAAGGTAACTAAACTATCAAGGCTTTGGCTTGTAAAATTCCCATCAAGCTTAGTAGTGACTGGTATAAATACTCCTTTTAAGCCACTGTCCATTGCATCAAGCACATCATTTTCCTGTATAAGTAAACCGTTCATCTTATAATGACTAGCTTGTGCCTTTTTTGTGTCATCATCAGTGGCCTCTCGTGAAAGTGAGGGTGTTTGTTCACTCGCTGGCATATATAGTATTCCTGCAGGCAAGCTGTTCTCATATTTGCCCTTACCATTTTTGCTAATACAAAATAAATAGATTAGCATTTGAAGGTTTAAACCGTATAAGACATCATTTAACTTAAATATCTTCTTGCCAGATTTATAGTCAACAATACGAATATATTTCTCCCCATTTTTATTGACATAGCTGTCTATTCTGTCAATCTTGCCTGAAACGGATATTTGAGTTCCATCTTCACTGGTTAAAATCAGTGGAGTTATATCGTTTTCATTACTTATTTCATACTCATAGTCACAAGGCTCAAATCGGCTTTGTTTTAGTTCAATATGAAGTTGGTATATAACCTTAAATATTGAAATGCGCATACGATTG
>DAMDCT010000040.1:5887-14754 GCA_032091455.1 Oscillospiraceae bacterium
TTGTAAAGGTATAGGAAACGTTTTGACTTGTCCTCTACCCCTCCCATAACCTGCTCTATATATAAATCAAGTTCTTGTTTGATTAACTTTTTAATATGCTTTTCATCAAAGTTTGTTTTTAAATCATTTTGCTTTGTGATTGCATAAATAATGCTGTGAATAAGTGTTCCTGTTTCAAGCGGATTAAGTTCTGCTTTTCTCAAAGGATATACTCTTAAGCCATGCTCACAAAAATACTTAAACCTACACTGATAAAACCCTTCAACTCTAGTTGGGGATATATTCATTTTATCGCCAAACAGTTTCTTTGCATTTTGCTTATTTTCTATTTCAAATGGTTTTTGCTCTGCAATCTTTTCTAATGCTATAAGCTTTTGATTATATAATTCATCTTCGCTTAGTACCTGTTTTAGTGACGCAGTTAATTGCGTATCGTCATAATATGTCTTTGCAAGATATGAAAAAGAAGTTATTTTGCTCTTACAGTAGAAAAGCCCATTTATATAGTCGGTTTCCTGTACTATATCTTGTGTGAACATGCGTTTAAGCTGTGAAAATATTATTGACGGTGATAGTGATTTTCCTGATATATCAGACTTTCTTGCCGTTAGATATAGTTTTTCACTTGGGGAACATAATGTTTTATATGCAATAAAGCGTTCCTCTAAAATGCGATTTTTTACTGGTGGAGATATTTCTATTTCAAGTGATATAAGTTGTTCTCTCTCTTTGTCTGTGAAAACCCCGCCTGCACTCGGAACATATGGCAAAACATTCTCATTTACTCCAAGAATAAATACGGCTTTTTTATTGGTAGTTCTTATTCTGTCAGCACTACCTACAATAACGCAATCTAATGACTGTGGAAGTGTTCCCATATCGTATGATTCGCATATCAAAGAAAATAGCTGTTCAAACCGTTTTGGCGTCACAATATTGTCTGCAAGTGTTGTGGCTAACGTATCTATAAGTTCCATCAATATATCCCACACACGCCCATATTCTTGTGCTAGTGCAAATTCTTCATCTTCTAAAAGATTTTCTATAATCTGCTCAGTTTTAGTTTTCACATCACATTGCAATAAAAGATTAACAATTGCTTCACATATCTCTCTGCCAGTTGTCTTTTTAATTGAATTTGCAAAATCAACAAGATTATTTGCAACAAAGGTTCTTATCTCATTTATTCGCTCTAAGCTTTCAGTATCTTCATTTGTAAAGCTTTCTTTAAATCCACGAGGATTTGCGTAAAACGGCTCAAGCCATTGTTTGCCTTTAACGCCCCATATATATATATAGTTTTCTAATTCTGAAATTTGTTCAATTGAAAATCTAGTCAATCCGCATTTTAACAAAGCGAGTATATCCTCACTCCTATAACTTTGTGTTACACAATTTATTGCTGTTGACACAAATCTTATTAATGGTTTTGTGGTGATTTTTGAAAGCACATCAGAATAATGCGGTATACCATATTTTTCAAAGCCGACTTCAAGCTTCGTGATATAAGTTTCAAGGTCACGAGAAATAATTACAATATCATTATAGCGATAGCCCTCATGTTGGACAAGTTCAACTATCTTTGATAGTGCAAAATCGACTTCATCATATTCGTTTTTACATAGCATTAATTCTATTGCTTTATTTTCACCATCATATTGTTTAATAACTGGACTAAACAAATTTTGTTCTAAGTGAATTAATTCGTTTTGGTTTAATCGTTTTTGCTCATCTAAAACGATTGATGGCTTTATTTTAACTTCTAGTTGGGTGCAAAACCGCTTTAGTTTTTCATATGTATCTTTTACACTAGAAAACACACTTATATCACTTTCATTAGCTCGATTTAAGTCAAGGCATAATGAAATATATACGTCATCTGCAAATTTGAATATCATTTTAATAAGGTCATTCTCATTTGCTGTAAAGCCCTTAAACTCATCAAAGAAAACTGTATAACCATTAAAAAAGCTTGTGCCTTGAAGCTTTTTTGATGCACGTGTAATGTCATCTAAAGGGTCTTGATAAGTTGTATATAAAAGTGCATTATATGCTCCGTATATCGTTGCAATTTCGCTTGCTTTTTGGCTTAAATAGCCTTTATCAAGTTTATCTATTACATCAAAAAGTTCAGTTGGCGAAACTCCTGCATTTTTTAATTCCGTTACTGTTTGTAGCATTGTGGTTGAAAAAGTTTTATTGCGTGCCGCCTTTTGATAGACATCGAGTGTTCCTTTGAGTTCATTGATTGCCATATCCATTATAATTGTTTTTGCAGGTTCTGACGCATATTCACCTGCATTTCCACCGTATATCTTAAATATCTCACTCGCTAGACGTGTGAAACTTGTAACTTTAACTCGCATGAAATTTTCAGCACCAAGACGCTTAAATAAACTTTTTTCAGTTTCATATGTAAACTGTTCGGGCACAATAAGCATAATTTTGCCATGCTCATTTTTGCTTTGCTCCATAACCATATTATGAACGAGTGTTGTTTTACCAACGCCACTTGGTCCTAGTATAAATTGTAGCATATTTATAATCACGCCTTTCTGGCTTAATACCAACTTGAAATTAGTATCACAAAAAAATTAGCTAGAAGTTTTATCTTCTAGCTAATTTTAACTTATATTTCAATCTTAGTCAAACAATAGTTTCATTAGTTTTTCATATATTTCTACGGTTGCAAATTTAATTTCATATTTTTGTTTGCCTTCTAAAATATTAATTTGCTGTTGAGATAAAATATCTTTAAGCTCTTTTTTTGAACTTGCGGCAGGTAAACATAATGGAGGATACAAAACGCACCACCAGTTTTTGCCTTTAGCCTCACCTATCGTTAGTCTTACAGCATTGTATTTTCCAGCTGGCATTGTAAATGTATCATATTCTCTAGTGTTAAAATACATTTTACAAACTTGCGCTTTAACTTCGTATGAATAACCATTTTTATATATTTCATCTTGTGCAGTTTGCTTTATTTTGTCAAGATTTTTTTCTACAACTGCTTTTGCATCTACAAAATTACTTGAATTTTCAAAAAGAGTTTTATCTAATTCTAATATTCTATCACGAACTTTTAATTTTAATTCTTGATCTTCTTTTGTGTTTGAATTTGCTATGATATGAAATCTTAAAACATTTTCTCTTATATTATCACATTCCTTAGCAAACACAGTAAATGATGAAGTTATTATTGTAACTAACAATCCTATTGCTAAGGCTATGCTTAATTTGTTTTTTTGTACTGAATTTATCATAATTATTTGTCCTTCTCTCTTGTTTGATAATTCAGTATTGGTTATTATTGTAAAATTATTCAATTAAGTAGTAATATTTGTAAATTTATTCGAGCATGTAAAACATCCTATCATCTCTTTTAACTTTGAAATGATAGGATGTTGCAATATTTAGATTTATTCAAAAATGGGTTCGCATAAAAAAGACTGCATATTTGAGTGTTTAAGTTTCTTTACTGATTTTTCTGCTTTTGCATAGTCTGTGAAAATTCCAAATACAGCAGAACCACTACCAGTCATAGCAGCGTTAAACGCACCACTGTTTTTCATAATATGCTTAATAACACTAATATCATTTAGTTTTACGGTCTGTTCAAATACATTTGAAATTTCATTTGAAATTCCTTTAATATCTTGGTTCTCTATTGCAGATATTAGTTCATCTGTTTTGGGATGACTAACCACTTGCATATTATCATATGTTAGAAAAGCCAACTTTGTATTTATTGAAGTCGTAGGTTTTGCAATCACGATATAGCAGTGTGGCATATTTTTAATTCTAGTGACCTGCTCGCCAATTCCCTCTACTAATGCTGTACCACCTACAATACAAAATGGAATATCAGCACCAACTTTTTCTCCTATTGCAATAAGTTCTTGTTGTGAAAGGTTCATTCCATATAGTTCATTTAATCCTTTGAGTACAGCTGCTCCGTCAGCACTACCGCCACCTAATCCAGCTCCTGATGGAATATTCTTCTCAATTTCAATCATAATACCTGTTTCATTTATTTTGGTATAATTAAAAAATTCTCTTGCGGCTTTATATGCAATATTGGTTTTATTTAGTGGAATACCTTTAAAATCGGATGCAATCTCAATTTGTCTTGTATTTGTTAGTGAGATATTAATATAATCATATAGGCTCACTGACTGCATTACCATTTGCATTAAATGATAACCATCTTCTCTAAGTCCCACAATATCGAGTGACAAATTTATCTTTGCAGGTGCTTTTAATTTAATTTGATTGATAGCAAAACCTCCTAATTATAAGTGCTATTTATAATTAAATAGCACTTACATTAATTCTACATATTAAAAAATCTAAAACGCTTAATGTCAATTGCTTTTACAGGGCACATTTCGTGACAGCAAAAACACTTTATACATTCATCATAATTTATAATTGCCTTTTTATCAGTTATATCGATTGTGTGAGCTGGGCAACTTTCTGCACATTTTCCGCAACCTATACAATGACGTTTTCGAATTACAGGTTTTGAAGTTAGAAAAGTATCAAATATTGGTTTAAGCGGTTTTTGAAATATTTTCGGCATATGCTCTATGAAATCAGTTCCTTTTACATTTGGCATTTTATAATCTGTTACACATCTAATTTCATCACCTAATAATTCAAGCTTATTGATATTGTCGACACTAAGTCCTCGCTTAATTGCATTGCTTACTGTTGGCACATCGTAAAGTTTTGCATTTATTACACTGCATAGTGCAACATCAACATTATAAGGACTTTTTGATGCAAGTATTAGTCCTGTATTTCTTGCTGTTCCACCGGAAGGTCCATCGCCCTCCATTGAAATAATAGCATCTATAAATGTTACGTCAGGCTTTACTGTTTCACATAAGTCAATTAACATATTTGTGAAATCATTTTTATCTGGAAAACGGAAATGAAATTCAGGCTTCATTAATCCTGGCACTGTTCCAAACAGATTTTTCACTCCACCACTTAGCGTTGTCATTGAATGTGTTTTTAGTTTCGCAATATCAATAATAAAATCTGCGTTTTTTACTGGATTGATTAATGTAAAACTATGAACTTTAACACCGTTTTCAACCTTTTTATCATATGAACCGAAATCATAGTTTAATGAAACATCAAAATCTTCTGCAATTGCTTTCATACCAGACACCTCATAGATACCTTTAAGTGCCTGCTTTGTGTATGGTCCACCAGGACTATCAGCAATAACTATATTTGTTACTCCAAGTTCTTTTAGACAAATAATAATGCCAGCAATTACAACAGGATGTGTTGTTGTAATCTCCTCAGGTTTTCTTTTCATTAACAAATTAGGCTTTAGTAAAACCTTCATTTCTGGTGTGATTATTTCATTTAAGTGTAATAATTCAAAGTGCATTTTAATACTTAAAGTAACTTCATCTTGATTATATGAAGTCGTTTTTGTAATGCTTACTTTATCCATAAAATATATATGCCCTCGCTTAATTTTGCTCTTTTTTTAGCTCGTCTAAGAATTCGCCAATTCTCTTGACTGCTTCATTTATGTGCTTAATTGAATATGAGTATGATACTCTTACGTATCCTTCCCCACAATCTCCAAATGCAGTTCCAGGCACTACTGCAACCCTTTTTGAATATAATAATTTCTCACAAAATTCATCTGATGTAAGTCCTGTTGATTTTATAGAAGGGAAAATATAAAATGCCCCCTCAGGTTCAAAACAGGTAAGTCCTAGTTTATTAAAACTATCAACAATATATCGACGACGTTGATTATATTCTACAACCATGTTTTGTATGTTTTCATCACAGCTTTTAAGTGCCTCAATTGCTGCATATTGACTTGTTGTTGGTGCACACATAATTGCAAATTGATGGATCTTTGTCATTTGCTTGATTATTTCAGATGGTCCGCAAGCATAACCTAATCTCCAGCCAGTCATTGAAAAGGCTTTTGAAAATCCATTAACAAGAATTGTTCTCTCTCTCATTCCGTCTAACTCTGCAATAGAAACATGAGCACCATTGTAAGTAAGTTCTGAATATATTTCATCTGATAAAATCATTATGTTTGTATCACGCAAAACTTCTGCAATTTCCTCTAAATGCTCTCTACGCATAATCGCACCAGTTGGGTTGTTTGGAAATGGCAGTATTAATAGCTTTGTCTTATCGGTGATTTTTTCTCTTAATGCTTTTGCTGTTAGTCTAAAGTTATCCTCTGCTTTAGTTTCAACTGGCACAACTATGCCATCTGTAAGTTCAACTATTGGTGCATATGAAACAAAGCAAGGCTCAACAACAAGCACTTCATCACCTTCATTTACAAGTGCACGAATGCACATATCAATAGCTTCTGAACCACCAACTGTTACAGTTATTTCGGTCTTTGAATCGTATTCCAATCTATATTTACGGTCTAAATACTTAGATATTTCATCTCTAAGTTGTTGCAATCCTGCATTTGATGTGTAAATTGTTTTCCCTTTTTCAAGCGTATCTATTGCCTTTGCACGTATTGCCCATGGTGTTTTAAAATCCGGTTCGCCTACACCTAGTGAGATTACGCCATCCATTTCATTTGCAATATCAAAAAATTTTCTTATTCCTGATGGTTTAATAGACAACGCACGCTTTGATAATATTTGATTATAATTTATCACAGCGAAGCGTTCCCCCTTTCGTCAGCAGAAGTGTCATGCATAACAATTCCCTTTTCCTTATAACGTGATAATACAAAATGAGTTGCAGTAGATACAACAGAATCTAAAACTGCAAGACGTTGTGACACAAATAAAGCAATATCTTTAAATGTTCTTCCTGATAATATAAGAGATAAATCATAAGCGCCAGACATTAAATATACATCTTCAACCTCTGGATATTGTGCGATTTTCTCTGCAATTTCATCAAAGCCAAAATCTCTTTTTGGAGTTACTTTAAGTTCAATCAATGCCGCAACATAATTATCACTTAGTTTTTCACGGTCAACAATAACTTTATATCCACGAATAACACCATCTTTTTCAAATTGCTCGATTTGTTTTTTTACTTCTTCTGGTGTTGTGTTAAGCATTACTGCGATTTCCTCGTTAGTATAGCGCGCGTTTTCTTCTAAAAGTTTTATAATATTGTTCATGTATATGCCTCCTTATATTAATTAATATTGTTTGTAGTTTAAATTTAAATACTCATTCATCAATTTTAAGCATAACTGGTTTTCTATTTTCAAAATAAGTCACGTATGAAAATCCAACACTTTTTGCTATTTCATATCCTTGTATAATACCATTGCCAACATGTTGTGGGAAATGAGCATCAGAACCTACCGATAAGATTTCGCCACCAAGTTCGTTGTACATTTTAATGTATTTTTCATTTGGCATGGTTTCATGTATTGTTTGTCTTAGCCCCGATGTATTTATCTCAATACCTTTTCCTCTTTGCACTAATTTTTTCAAGGTTTCATAAATCATCTCATCGTATAAGCTCATTGGTACACAAAGATTTGGGTTTACTCGTTTTCCTTCATGTATATAGCGAAAAGGATATGTAATATGCCCTAATACATCAAAGTCACAGCTTGATGCCATTTGATAAAGTTCCTCATAATATCTATTGGTAATATCAATTATACTTTCATTTGTTTCTTTTTCAAAATCAAAATAATAATAATCTAATTCACCCATTGCATTGTGAAGGGATGCAATTACAAAATCAAGTCCATCAGTTGACAAAAACTCACTGGCTCGCACGGTGTCCTGTAACGGTTGACCTAGTTCAATTCCTGCGATTAATTTAGTTTTGCCTAGTGTTCCTTTTAAACTATTTATTTCTAATATACTTTTAGGTATTTCAATATCTAAGTTATGTTCTTTATAAAAATTGACCTCACAATGGTCGGTTAAGGCAAATGCATATAGTGAGCGTTCAACCGCAGATTTGAACATTTCTTTTACTGAAAAATCAGCATCAAACGAATGTAGTGAATGGTTATGACAATCAATCAGATTCATTATAATTACTTACCTTTCTTTTCTTATAACAAATTATACATTAAGTACTTTATAGTTTATTCAAAGAATATAGCACATTCCTTATACATTTGCACTATTTTTATATGATTTTGAATAAAAATATTGGAAGTTAGAATGCTTTTAATCATAAGTATATTATGCTATAATTATAAGACAAAGATATTATAATAAATAGTAAATAAACTAAATATAAATTTAATGGAGGTACAAAACATGCGTGCAGTTATTACAGTTATCGGAAAGGATTCCGTTGGAATTTTAGCAAAGGTTAGTACAATATGCGCAGAACATAAAGCGAATGTTACTGAAGTTACTCAAACAGTTATGCAAGATCTTTTTGCAATGATAATGCTTGTAGATTTAAGTCAAATGGATGCGAACTTCACTGTTCTTAGTGATAAAATGAAAGAACTAGGGGATAAAACAGAACTTTCAATTCACGTTATGCATGAGGATATATTTAATTCAATGCACAAGATATAAATAAATTTAACGAATATTATGTTTATTTTATAAGTACATAATATAATGTGTACTTATTGTTCATCCCAGAAAGGAATGTTTTTTTTAATGATAAATGCAAATGATATACTAGAGACAATAAAAATGATTCAAGATGAAAATCTGGATATAAGAACAATTACTATGGGTATTTCCCTTTTGGATTGTATCGACTGTGATATT
The DNA here is from genome assembly GCA_032091455.1 of Oscillospiraceae bacterium. Taxonomy (GTDB): domain Bacteria; phylum Bacillota; class Clostridia; order Oscillospirales; family Ruminococcaceae; genus Paludihabitans. The sequence continues at coordinate 14,620 of DAMDCT010000040.1, forward strand.
GACAAAGCCTGCGAAAAAGTTTATAACAAAATTACGCACTGCGCAAAAGATTTAGTTAAAGTAGGAGAAGATATTGAAAACGAATATGGTGTTCCAATTATAAACAAACGTATTTCTGTTACTCCTATTGCAATC
>DAMDCT010000040.1:14764-22346 GCA_032091455.1 Oscillospiraceae bacterium
TGAACTAATCAACTCAATACCTGAGGCTTTATCAATTACAAGTCGTGTGTGTTCATCTGTTAACGTTGGTACAACTAAGACTGGTATTAATCTTGATGCCTGCAAATTAATGGGCAAGATTGTAAAACAATGTGCTGAAAAAACTGCAGATAAAAACTGTTTTGGTGCGGCAAAGCTTGTAGTATTTTGTAATGCTCCAGAGGATAATCCATTTATGGCTGGTGCTTTCCACGGTGTTGGTGAGCCTGATTGTATTATAAACGTTGGAGTTTCAGGTCCTGGTGTTGTAAGAGCTGCAGTTGCAAAATGCCCAGACGCAAACATTACTGAAATTGCAGACGTTATCAAAAAAATTGCATTTAAAATAACTCGTATGGGACAGCTTGTTGGAACAGAGGCCTCAAGACGACTTGGCGTTCCTTTCGGAATTGTTGATTTATCCCTTGCTCCTACCCCTGCTGTTGGTGATTCTGTTGCATATATACTTGAGGAAATTGGATTAGAGCAATGCGGTACACACGGAACTACTGCTACGCTTGCACTTTTAAACGATGCAGTAAAAAAAGGTGGAGTTATGGCATCATCTAGGATTGGCGGACTTTCTGGTGCATTTATTCCTGTTTCTGAGGATGCTGGTATGATTGCCGCTGCAAGAAGTGGTGCAATTTCAATTGAAAAACTTGAAGCAATGACTGCCGTTTGTTCAGTTGGTCTTGATATGATAGTTGTTCCTGGTGACATTCCTGAAGAAACAATTGCTGCAATTATAGCTGATGAAGCTGCTATTGGTATGGTTAACTTTAAAACTACTGCTGTAAGGGTTATTCCTGCAATTGGAATGAAGGTTGGAGATGAGCTTGAATTTGGTGGACTATTTGGAAGTGGTCCTGTAATGAAAATCAATTATAATTCATCAGCAAAATTCATAAATCGTGGTGGACAAATCCCTGCTCCTCTACAAAGTTTAAAAAACTAATAATTAACTTCACATTCATGTTAAACATGTTAATTTAGACAAAATAATATAGATATTTTTTTCATATTTGATAGAATTGCTATTGCAAATATTATTTTATAGTAGTATATTATGATGGGAAGAGTTTTTAAAATAGGATGAAATTTATTTTTGTCCTATTAAATTTTTTTAAAAATACAATATATAGCCGCCACAACTGGTTTGCACTTAGCTGTGACATAATGTGGTGGCATTATTACGTGTATACCGCTTACATATCATTCATTGTTTTGTGAATTATGTAAATACTATTTATGGAGGTACGATTAAAATGCCAAATACTATCAATAAAATAATTGAGATTGACTCAATTGCACAAAAAAAACTTGATGACGCCAACTTAATTAAAGAACGTATTCAAAAACAAGTTTTAGAGAAATCAGCGCAAACAAATAAGCTAATTAATGAAAAAGCTGATGCACGTATTTCTAGAATTTTACAAATTGAAACGCAATATGCACAAGATAAAATGGATATTATAAAAGAAAACAATGAAAAGGTCATTGCAAGACTTGAAAAATCATATATCGATAACCATGAACGATTAGAACAAGAAATATTTAATAATGTTATCAATATTAAATAAACTAATATATCAATGTTATACCGATATTAGTCGGTAGAATGGAGTTTGTATGCTAACGTCTTTTACTAGCAATGCTATAGGTGCTAAGGCGAGGGCAATATATGGTAAGCGATTGACTAACAATAACTATAAAGAACTATTAAGGCTTTCTAACGTTTCAGATGTTTGTGGTTACCTTAAGTCAAATACAAGCTATTCTAAGTATTTAAAAGGTATAAATGAGACAATCATTCACCGTGGACAGCTTGAAAACTTGCTTAACCGTTCTCGCATAGAAAAATATTTTGACCTGCTTAACTTTGATTTTACAAAAGACAATGGTTTTTATCACTATATAATAACAAGTTCTGAAGTTCACGTTATTATAGGTGCTATTACACTTATAAATTCAAGTAGTAGTGAGAATATTATCACAGAGTTACCTTCGTTTTTACAAGAGCATATTTGTTTTGATTTAATGGAACTATCAAGAATAAAAAATTATGATAATCTTTTAGTGGTTCTTGAACATACCCCTTATAAAAACGTATTAAAACCACACCATGCGCCTAATGGAAGTATAAACTTAAGAGAATGCGAACTTTCTCTTAAAACTTACTACTATAAAAATATCTTGGAATCAATAGATAAATATTATAGTGGAAAAACAAAAAAAGAACTTACTACTATTGTTAAAATAGAGATAGAACTTTTAAATCTTAGTATTATGTATAGGCTTAAAAAGTATTTTAATAAATCTCCTGAGGATATTAAAATGCACCTTCTTCCATTTTATTATAAACTTAATGATAAATTGATTGATGAGTTATTAGAACCACAGCCAAAGGAAGAATACATTAAAAAAATGCGACTTAATGCTTATGATAACAAAATGCGTGATGTTGAGTTTAACTACGTTGAAGACTACACAAAGCGCCTTAAATATATCATAAGTAGGAAAATGATGAGATTTTCAACAAATGCTCCAATTTCATTTTACGCTTTGATGTTACTTACACAAATTGAAATTGATAACATTATAATAATAATTGAGGGCATACGTTACAACGATAAGGGCTCTCAAATACAGAAATTATTGGTATTAGAATAAAAAGGGTGGTGCAACGTTTTGTCAATTGAAAAAATGTCCTTGATTAACCTTGTTGGGAATGTGGATGAAATAGATAAAACTCTGCTAAGATGTCTTAACAGCGGATATTTCCACACTGAAATGTCAATTCATTCAACTGAACCCTCGCATGGCTTCAAAACATTAGAAGGTGAAAATCCATATACAACACCTCTAAACAGTGTTATAAAACTTGCTTCTGAGTTGAAGATTGATCTTTCCAAAAGTGATTTTGATGTGAATGAACTTAATCTTGAGGACACAAATAAATATATTCATGAACTAGACAGTGAAGTTTTAGTTTTAGATAAACAAAAACATGAGATTAAAGAAAACATTTATCAGCACGAGCAAGCAATTATACAAATCAAGCATCTAGCTGGGCTTAATGTTAGTTTTGATGACATATTTGCTTGCAAATATGTCAAAGTCAGGTTTGGACGTCTTCCTTATGATAGTTACAGTAAGCTTAACTACTATGATAACAAGACTTTTTTCTTCTTCCCATTTGATAATGATAATGACTATTATTGGGGTGTCTATTTTGCTCCAGCTACAAAAATAGCAGTAATTGATGATATATTCACTTCTCTTTATTTTGAACGTATGCGTGTACCTGATTATGCTCATGGAACACCTGAAATTGCTACTGCAAATATAAATGCCATTTTGACTTCAGAGCAACTAGAATTAGACCGAGTACGTTCAGATATAAAAGCTATTAAAGAAAAAAATGAAGCTAGAATACACAAGCTCTTCAGCGTACTTAAATTTATGAATGAAACATATAACTTGAGGAAAAATGTTGCAATTCTCAATAATAGATTTTATTTATTAGGCTTTGTGCCAAAAGTAGTAGACGATGAATTTAGACTAATGTTTAATGACTTAGAAACAGTATCATACGTTTCACAGCCATATGATGCGGACCCTAAACTTGACCCCCCTGTAAAGCTTAAAAACAGTAAATTTTCTGCTCCATTTGAAGCATTTGTCAATCTATACAGTCTGCCATCCTACAACGATATTGACCCTACTTCATTTATGGCTATAACTTATACCATATTGTTTGGTATAATGTTTGGCGACTTAGGACAAGGTTTGTTATTAGCTGGAATTGGATTTTTCTTATCAAAAGTTAAGAAAATTAGTTTTGGAAAAATTCTTACAAGAATCGGATTTTCCAGTGCATTTTTCGGAACATTATACGGATCTGTATTTGGATATGAAAACCTGTTAGATCCGTTCTACAAAAACATTTTCGGTTTATCATCAAAGCCAATCCACGTATTTGATGTAGATACTACGAATATGCTTTTAGGTGCTGCTGTTGGTATTGGTGCATTATTAATTATGATTTCAATTTCAATAAACATATTCGTAGGTTTTAAAACTAAAAACTATGAACGTGCAATTTTTGGACATAATGGTATTGCTGGGCTTACTTTATACGGTTCAGTTGCGTTTGGTGCTATTTCATCATTAATACTTAAAAATAACATAATGTCTTTTGCCTATGTAATGTGTCTAATTATACTACCGATTATATTGATTTTCTTTAGAGAACCACTTGGTAAACTTATTAAGAACCGAAAAAATGTTATGCCACATGACATTGGTGAATTTATCATAGTTAATATATTTGAGTTGTTTGAATATCTATTAAGTTATTTATCCAATACAATGTCATTTTTAAGGGTTGGTGGATTTATACTAAGCCATGCCGGTATGATGGCAGTTGTTATGTCGCTTTCTGAGATGACTGGACCTCTTGCAAGTCCATTTGTAATTGTTATTGGTAACTTGTTTGTTATGTGTCTAGAGGGCTTAATTGTTGGAATTCAGGTTTTACGTTTAGAGTTTTATGAAATTTTCAGTAGAAACTATGAAGGTAATGGAAAACCATTTAAACCCGCTACAGTATCATACAAAGTTGATAACTGATGATACTTTTTTAAAAAACACTTTATTACGCATTCCTAGCTTGAGTATATCAAACTTACTCAATGCTTCTATAAAAAATTAAAACATATTTTTGGAGGATTTTATTATGCAAACTTTATTAATGTTCTTATTACCACTAATCGCAATCGTTTTATTGGCTACTCCACTTATCCCAATTCTAAGAGGCGTTTCAACTGGCAAAAAAGCAAAACGTGCAGTTCTTACTAATCTTTTTGCATTCGGTGGAATTTGTCTTTTAGCATTAATCTTACCTATTGGCGGATTTGTTTCTGCTGCTGGTGAAACTGCAGCTGCAGCACTTTCTGGTTCTGCTGTTGGTATGGGCTTTATATCTGCTGCTTTAGTTACAGGTCTTTCTTGCTTAGGTGCGGGTATTGCAGTTGCTGCTGCTGCTCCTGCTGCAATCGGAGCTGTAAGTGAGGATCCTAAATCATTTGGTAAAGCAATGATATTCGTTGTTCTTGGTGAAGGTGTTGCAATCTATGGTCTGTTAATTTCTATTCTTATACTAAACAGATTATAATACCAATTATATTAAAATTAAGAAAGGGACGATTTGAATGAAGTTTTACGTAATAAGTGACAATATTGATACTTGTATCGGTATGCGTATGACTGGAATTGAAGGTGTTGTTGTTCATGAGCGTGAAGAAGTTCTTGATGCTTTAAAACTTGCATTTTCTAACAGTGATATTGGTGTTGTTTTAATGACAAAAAAGCTCATTGATTTATGCTCTGAAACTGTTTTTGACTATAAGCTTAATAACAAACGTCCTTTAATTGTCGAAATTCCAGACAGACATGCAACCTCTCAAATAAGTGGCACAATTTCACGCTATATTAGAGAGGCAGTAGGTATAAATATTAACTAATGTTATAACTTATTAGTTAATAACAATAGTTTTACTATGCTTTTTAGTTTTATAAAGAGTGTTGCTATACACTACAATTACGATGCAGGTTAAAAAACTGCTAGATGGAGGTATTATGGCTGACGAAGATTACAAGCTATCTAAATTCAAAGCAGCTGTTTTTGCGGAAGTTGATGCTAAAACAGCACAAATTGAACAAGAGGCAGAGCTTTATAAGCAACATGAACTTGAATCCTGTAAAGATTGTCAACTTGAAAAATCTTATCAGATGATTCAACAAAAGAGTCAGGAAATAAAAAAGCGATGCAAACGTGAAGTTGCAAAATATAGCCTTGATGGTAAGCGAGATCTTTTATTAAAAAGAAATGAAATTACTGCAAGAGTATTTGATAACGTTAAAGCAAAGCTTGCAAATTATGTTCAAACTGCTGAATATAAAAATTTACTTTTAGACAAAATAAAGGAATTTACAAACAAATATAAACTCTCAAACATTGATATTATGGTAAATCATAATGACTTTTCTTTTGCAGATGAGATAAAAAGCACTTACGAATTACCATGCAATGTAATTGAAACTAACAATATAAACTATGGTGGATTCATTGCATGTGATAGTAATAATGGCATTTATTTTGATGAAACACTCGAACAAAAATTAAATGATCAAAAAAACTATTTTGCAGAACACATCAAGCTTGACATTTAGCCGCTTATTTAAAAAAGCGGTATATCTACTAGTATTATGAGGTGAAGATATTGATTAACAAAGTACACTCCATCAATGGTCCCGTTATTACCGTTAAGGAAACAAAGGACTTTTCGATGCTTGAAATGGTCTATGTTGGCGAAAAGCGTCTTATTGGTGAGGTTATTCGTATAAATGACAAGCTTACAACAATACAGGTATACGAGGTAACAACTGGTCTTAAACCAGGTGAGCCTGTTTATAAAACTGATGCTCCTATATGTGCAACGCTTGGACCTGGCATTCTATCTAATATATTTGATGGTATTCAACGTCCTCTAAAGAAAATAAATGAACTTTGTGGTGCATTTATTGATGAGGGCTCTAGCATACCTGCGCTCGACAACGAACGTGAATTTGATGTAACTATCATTTCTAAAGTTGGAGATTATATTAAGGGCGGCGACATATATGCCTCTTGTCCTGAAACTCCTATTATTACACACAAATGTATGCTTTCCCCAATACTACATGGTAAGGTAAGTTATGTTGCACCAAATGGAATTTATAAAATAAATGATGTTGTTGCAAAAATTATTACTGATAAAGGCGAAGAAGTAGAACTTACATTATGCCAAAAATGGCCGATAAGAACTCCTCGCCCTGCTATAAAACGCAAACCTATATCAGTTCCGCTTATCACTGGGCAACGTGTAATTGACACGCTATTCCCTATCGCAAAGGGTGGTTCTGCGGCTGTTCCTGGTGGTTTTGGAACAGGAAAAACTATGACACAACATCAGATTGCAAAATGGTGTGATGCTGATATTATCGTTTATGTTGGTTGTGGTGAGCGTGGAAATGAGATGACACAAGTTCTTGATGAATTTTCTGAGCTTGTTGACCCTAAGAGTGGTAATAAAATGACTGATAGAACGGTTTTAATTGCCAATACATCAAACATGCCAGTTGCGGCTCGTGAGGCATCCATTTATACTGGAATTACACTTGCTGAGTATTATCGTGACATGGGCTATCATGTTGCAATAATGGCTGACTCAACTTCACGTTGGGCAGAGGCACTTCGTGAAATATCTGGGCGACTTGAAGAAATGCCAGCCGAGGAAGGCTTCCCTGCTTATCTTCCATCTCGTTTATCAGAGTTTTATGAGCGTGCGGGATATATGAATAATTTAAATGGTACAGAAGGATCTGTAAGTATTATTGGCGCGGTTTCTCCACAAGGTGCTGACTTTTCTGAGCCAGTAACACAAAATACAAAGCGTTTTGTTCGTACTTTCTGGGCTCTTGATAAATCACTAGCTTATGCTCGTCACTACCCTGCAAT
>DAMDCT010000041.1:0-5954 GCA_032091455.1 Oscillospiraceae bacterium
CAGGACTCCAACAATCATATATGTACGTCTTTATAACATACTCACCATCAGGATACCAAAGGGGGATAAAGTGTATTCGTTTATAATCCTTTATGCCTTTATTTGTTATGGTATTTTCATTTTTAGGGAAATTAAGTATGTTTTTTGATGTAACTTCTAACGTTCGGTACTTATTCATATATGAATTAAATCTGTATTCGGGCAAATATGCGTTACCATTTTGAACATCAGTAAAAGCACTATTTGACAAATTAGAATTGATGTTTGCTTTTATATTAATATCAACTCCATATCCTGAACGCATAGACCACGCATCAAGTCTTTTTGTATGCGACGGTGATTTACTATCAGGCTGTAAAATATATTCAGCACTTAATGACATGTTATACTGTCTTTTAACAAAGTCATTCGACCACTCCCAACGTTCATAATTAATGCTCGTCATAACAGTATTGGCAAATTCCATTGTTGGTGTTTGTTCAAGCCCTGTAGGCTTAATAAAATAACTTGGCTTATTTTCAAATACGGTATCAGGTGGAATATGTTCTTTGAAGATTTGCACTCTGTTTGTGCCGGTGCAAATATTATCGGTATAATTTGTTTCATTTACTGATTTTGTAGGGTTTATGTGACACTCAACTTTTATATTTTCCTCTTTATAAGTGCTGGGTAACTGCCACTTAAAATAAATAAGGTTTGTACCACCTTTGGGTACTACAATTTGGCTCATTTGTGAGGTGTCAATTACTTCATTTGTTCTTGGGTTAATAGCCTTAAAAGTAGCAATAAGATTATGTTTAGGGCGAACGTTTAACGCCCCTATATCATCTTGATTTATTAACATAAATGAAGAAATAACGTCCGTCCCTGTTCTAAATGGTGCGTTAGGGTTTATGTATTCTAATTGCAAGTTAGTTGCAGAAACAACATTTATGCTCGTTTCAAGTTTATTATTATTTGCATTAACTTCACTACTTCTCCCATCCCAGTTGATACGTGCAACTACCACTTTACTACCTATATTTTCACCTGCATTTAATGTTGTGTTAATGGTTATTGGTTCATCAGCAGATAAAGTAACTCTTTTTGAATACTTCACAACACCCTCAACACCTCTTGTGTAATCAAGCGTTGCATCTTGAACCAGTATTTCAACTAAAGCAGATTTTGTAGGTGTTGCATATTCACCTTTCATACTTTTTCTATACCATAACTCACCTTTGTCACAATGTGTGCAATTAACATAGCACTTATGACACAATTGTGTTTCATATGAAGGTGGTATCCAACAACCACCGCAATCACATTTACCGTCTTTTTTATAAATGTTGCAATAATCATAATGTGTATAGTAGCCCTCTTTAATCAACACTTGATACTTTCCAGTTAAATTACATTGACTACAAGTTGTGGTACAGTATTTGCAATCAATCTTTTGTTGATATTCAAAAGTAGCCGATACATTAAAGTCGTTTTCTTCACGTATTGTACTATTTTGTACATTTAGATTATTACACATGAAGTCATAATCATATCCACTACTTGGTGTAGGTGGATCGGGGGGAGTATCTCGTGAATAGATATGTAAACCTAATCCAATAGATGTATCTGTAATCTGATTACATGAGTAAACACCTTTTGATGGCACACCATTAGGCTGTACTGATTTACCTGCGGTAGTTACACCCAACGCATTATCGGCTTTAATTGTAACTAAGCTTGAGGGTGCAGCTGCATTACTTACTGCTTGGTCATATCCACCGTTATTGTTGCCGAGCACTGAAGAAAGTAACTTATTATGCTGTGCTATGTTGGTTACTGTACCATAAACCGTATAGCCAATACCTGTTGGAGTTTTAGTGCCTGCAATTCTTGGTTCATACCATATAATCGGCTCAATCAATATTTTGTGGTTTTCTTTTACGCATTCTTTCCAAAAAGCTACACCGCCAAAATTATCTGAAATAAAAGAACTGATATGCTCCACACCGTCATTACCCTTAGTAAACCATTCTTTCAGTTCATCACCGTTGGCTTGATAGCTGTTACCAACAACCTTAATTGCTTTGGGCATATCATTAGTTATAATTTGCCAATCATTACTTGATTGTGAATTTGAAAATTTATTATAATAGAATGGTTTTAGATTTTTCGCTTTAGGATAAGTAAATACAAAATCTTTTGATGAACGTATTATACGGCTACCGTTTTCAGATAATATGGTAACCCTATAACCTTGCTTACTATCATCCCATAAATCAACATTGTTCGGATTTTGTGTTCCACCTGTTCCACCGCCTCCTTCTCCTGCGTTATCTTCTGCCAAAATTGCAGTTGTTGTCATTGAAAAAAGTATAACCACCATTAAACAAAATGATAGTATCCTATATGGTATTTTGCTAATTTTCAATTTTTTGTCCTCCCTTGATGTAAATTTAAAATAAATATAGCCTACAAATTAATGTAGGCTATATGTTTATTAGTATTAAATTTTTAGTTGTATCCGCCGTCATCTGTGCCAGCTTTCGTATCACCAGTTGTTCCTTGATATTCAGGCAATGTACCATGAACCATTTCACCGCCCATTCCAGCGTCATCAAGGATTTTTTGTATCTTAGGGTCGATACCATCATTCTTTATAGGAGCAGTTTCTTTTGATGATACTTCTGGCTTTGGCTTTTCAACCTTAGGTTGTGGTTTAGGTTTTTCAACAGGCTTGCTTGTTGGATTTCCCTCAACCTTTATTTCGTTAGGTTTTGATGAAATTGTTTCACTTGAAACAGGCTTTTCAACTACTATATCAGGAACTATAACTGTTGGCTTAGTTTCAACGCTTGATGTCGGTTGTGATGAAGGAGCTTGTGCGACTTCAACAGGCTTGTTTCTGTCTGATAATATGAATATTAATGGTACAACAATAATAAATGTTATTGCAATTAATACTATTAATATATGTTGTTTTTTTTGGAAGAAAGTCTTGAATTTTGTCATGATATTTTCCCCTTTCGTTGTATGAGTTAGGTATTATTTATCATCTATATTAGCTTTAAGTTCTTGTATCCAAGTTGGTTTATATCCATTTGCATATGAAAATTTGTTGTTTCTAATTTCGGCTACTTTTATAAATCCATTTTCATTATCATAAAAATTAACTTCATCACAATAAGGAAGAATACGTTTTAATGCTTCAATTCTATTAGCATATCTTCGTACTACATCTTCAGTAGGGATGTTATGCCCGCCTTTTTTAACACGATTTTTAATACGTTGCAAACTTTCGTCGCATGAATTTAATCCAATGTAGAACATTGATACATAATAGCCTTGTTCACGTGCTCGTTTAATGTTCTTTTCAATACTATGACCTGCAAGTGTTGTTTCTTGTGTAAATGAAAGGTTTTTATCAAGGCAGTTTTTAATTTGAGCAATTGCTTTTTTACCTGCAACCAAATTATCATATTTATTTTCTTTTGCAATTAAATCAGCATCAATAATATGTCCTAAGTAAATTCCTTGACCTTCTAAAACACCTCTTAAACTTGACTTTCCTGTACCGTTTACACCTGCAATTATTGTATATCTATTCATGTTTAGAAAGCTCCTTCCATGGTGTTAATTATTATCTTAATTATACCATTTGCTACTGATATTTTCAATAAGTTTGTGGGTTACTCGTAATACGTCCACATACTTCTTACAACAACAATTTTTTCTGCTTCATGCACTGTATAAACTAATCTATGTTGATGATTGATTCTCCTAGAGTAAAAGTCCTTAAATTCACCAGTCAAATTTTCATATGGTGGTGTGGTTTGATAAGGATTTGCTTTTATGACATCAATTAAAGTTTTTGCTTTTGATGATAAATGTGACTTGACTAGCTTTTCTTTATCTTTTAATGCCTGTCTGCTTAACTTCACTGTATACATGTTTACCACTCCACGTCATCAGCGTTAACCATCTCATCGAGTGGCTCATTAATACCTTCTATTATTGATTCCGCAAGATCAGGTACACTATTAAGATGTAAAGTTTCTTCAATAGAACGCCAATCATCCGCAGAGATTAATACAGCTGCAGAACCGTTTTTATTGTGTATATGAACTGGTATATGACTTTCATTGACACTCTTTATTAAGTTGTATAAATCTGTTCTTGCATTTGATACGCTTATCATATCCATAAAGTCAACTCCCTATAATATTAGTATGTGTTTTCTTACTTCTATTATATCGTACTATTTACGGTACGTCAATGCTATTTGAAGATAATTTACAAAATGTAGAATGTTTTCATTAAATTGATAGGTCATTAAACTTGTTTTTACTCACACTATTAAGTTCATTAGCTTTTTTCTCACTGGATTTAAGTCTATCTATCAAGCTGTCATTTCTCACAGGTTCGGTTATTTCGACTTCTTCTGAACTTATCTCATTTCCATCATCTTCTTTCATAATCATTGGGGATTGGCTATCAAGTTCCATTTCAGAATTAAGGGCAACTTGTTTTTGTAGTTTTTCTTGTAATTCATTTTCTTTAGCAAATGGTTTTGAAAGTTCTTGACCTGCATCAGCAATCTGTTTTTTCAAGTTCTCAATATTTTCAATGGTATGCAGCTTTATAGTTTCTAAATTACCACATCCATTTTCAAGGCGAGTAATATTTCCTATATCACTTCCTCCTAAGTCAATTGTATTTTCATATTTGCCTTTGATATGTAACTTAATTGCTTCAAAAAAGGTGTTTTTTTCTGCAATTAATTGAAACCCACAATAATGTCCTACATTAACTTTCTCACCAATGGGGTTAAGCTTTATTATTGCACCTAACATTTCACTGGCTTTAACTCTATCGTTGAAATTAATTCCATTAAGTTCAATACTGAAATCTTCTTTTTTATTATCTGTAAGCATTTTAATATCTTCTGAAACAAAGTCTAATTTTATATTTGCATTATCTATTCGTTGAGGATATTCAGTAAGTATCTTTTGTAGCTTAATACGTTCTTTCACATATGCGGACTTTTCTATTTGCAACATATACACATCATTATCAAGTTGCATTTTATCTTTTACACGTGAGTCACCAGTTGCAAGCATTTTAACTTCTGCACAGTCAAGCACAGCACCATCAACATCATCACATGAGCGTACCGCAGATCTATTAGTAATGACTTGGGTTATGAATTTTTGCTTATTTTCTTGTATTCCCCATAAATAAGCATCAAATGTATTCTCAGTAACGTAACGGTAAACATAGACTTCATCGTACATATTACCTTGTCTAAGTATCCTACCATCACGCTGTGAAATGTCAGCAGGACGCCAAGGACAATCTAAATGATGGACGCCAATAAGTCGCTCTTGAATATTTGTTCCTGCTCCCATTTTTTGAGTCGAACCCAGTAAAACACGCACATCACCATTTCTACACTTAGCAAATAATTCAGCTTTTTGTTCTTCTGTATTTGCATCATGTATAAAAGCTATCTCATTAGGATTTATACCTTTATTAATCAACTCATCTTTTACTTTGTTATATAGCATTAATCCAGTATCAAGGAATACAAGTTGGCAACCTTTATCACTATTTGTTTTTAAATACAAGTCATAAACATTGTCACAACATTTATATACTTTAGAACCAAAGTCTACTGGTGCATTAGGGTCTACTAAACGTGCATCTATTGCAACCGCTTTTCCTTCACCAGTTATTTTAAGCATGTTATCCTCGCTAGGGTCAACGTTACCGTTTCTAATTGCATCAGCTCTAGTGGCTAATCTCATTATATATTCTTTTACATAATCACTCGGCTTAGAAATTACGATAATAGGCTTACCTGTTGCCATATTTGGTACAGGTAAATTCAAGTCTTCTGCAACTTTAATATCTGCAACTTGTGAAAACATATTTATAAGTTCAGGTAAGTTGAAAAACTTAGCAAATCGTGTTCG
>DAMDCT010000041.1:5964-7867 GCA_032091455.1 Oscillospiraceae bacterium
GTAGCCTGAACCTTCAGGCTTTAACTCAAGTGCTGTTTGTGTTTCACCGAATGTACTTGCCCATTCATCAAAGTAGGATATGCTCGCACCTATTAATGCATCAGGCTGTAAATATCGTTGCATTACAAACATTTCTACCATTGAGTTGCTTATTGGAGTACCAGTAGCGAAAATAACACCTCTACCATTATTTTTGTTTGCTATATATTTTGACTTCATCAACATATCAAAACTCTTTTGTGCATTGGTAGTTGCTACACCTGCAACATTGCTCATTTTTGTATGTACAAAACAGTTCTTATAATAATGTGCTTCATCAATAAATACATGGTCAACACCAGTTTGCTCAAAAGTGATAACATCATCTTTCTTTTTTGTATCAAGGCTTTTCATTTTTTCAACAAGCCTTTTCTTTTGATTTTCAAGTTGTTTAACTGTAAATCTTTTGTCTTGTTCTCTTGCCATTGATTCAATCGCATAAGTTATTTCGTCAATCTGCTCTCTTGTTTGTTGTTTGATATATTCTTTTGACATTGGTATTCTTTCAAATTGAGAATGCCCAATAATAATTGCATCATATTCGCCAGTGCAAATCTTACCGATAAATCTCTTTCTATTATCAGGTTGAAAGTCTTTTTTAGTAGCCACAAGAATGTTAGCAGTAGGGTAAAGCTTTAAAAAATCACTGCCCCATTGTTCTGTTAAATGATTAGGGACTACAAACAAAGGCTTGTTTGCAATGCCTATACGTTTAAGTTCCATAGCCGAAGCTACCATTGTGTAAGTCTTGCCACTACCTACAACATGCCCTAATAAAACATTACTACCACCATACAAACAACGTGCAACAGCGTTATTTTGATGTTCCCTAAGCTGTATTTCGTTGCTCATACCGTCATAAGTTAAATGGCTGCCATCAAAAGTACGTGGTCGATATACGTTAAACCTATCGTTATATGTATTAACTATATCTTGGACACGTGACATATCAGAACATACCCAATTCTTAAACTCATTCTTAACAAGTTCTTGTTTTTGCCTTGCTATTTTAGTTTCTTCAACATTTAAAACTTGTTTTTCTTTATCATCTTTAAAAATCCTGTCATACACTTTACAGTCTTTTAGATTTAAAGTATCCTCAACAATAGCAAAGAATGGTTTTCTGTCAGTTCCATAAACTGAATTAGTTTTCACACTGTTATGCAAGGGTTTGTTGTATATCGTGTATTCGCTTGTGTATTCATTGTAAGTTAAACACACCTCACCATTATTTTGCTTGTCTGTTAACTGCCTCATATATCGTGGCAACTCTGAAACTTCATACATGAATTGCTTTTTATATTTTATATCAATCCATGAACTACTAAGCTTATAGTCAATCTCATCAATCTGTAGGGGAGTAGGCTGTATCTGTTCCAATGCTTTTACATTTACTGAATATTGCTCATCTTGTTTTGCTTTCATCCTTGCATAATCAAGCTTAGACTTAACATTACCAGTTAAATATTCGTCAGAAGTTTCCCATCCTCTAAAAGTATCAGCTTGACTATATTGTGGATTTAAATATATCTTGCCTTTTAAGTTATCAATTACATCTTGTGGCGAACAATTAAAATTATTAGCCATGTACTCAATATCAAGGTATCCTTTCATTGACATTGACAATGTAATCAAGTCATCATAGGTTTTAGGCACAAACTTTTCTTTTGGTCTAATTGTTGCTTGTGAGAATATTTTTGTTTTAGTATTATTGCCTTTGGTGTCGCAATTTTCAATTGACATCAACAACGGAATATCACTATCTTGTTCAAAAACATTTCTATTTACTTTATCATTGATATATCCATATTTTGAAACGAACTTATCGTATACTTGATTTAGCTTTGCTAAACGTTCTTCAAAT
>DAMDCT010000041.1:8098-18298 GCA_032091455.1 Oscillospiraceae bacterium
GTGAACTCTCGAAAACCATTTCACCTAATAAGTTTTGTGGGTTATCAATGTAGTATTGATTGACTGGTACATTATTATCAGTTAGTCCAACATGCACCCATTCAGGTTCACATACTATTTGTTTTTCTCGCTTGCGTAAGAAAATAATATCTGTTGTAGCTTCAGTTCCTGCAATAGCTTTAAAGGCTGTGTTTGGAAGTCTTACAGCACCAATTAACTCTGCACGCTCAGCCATATACTTTCTAAATGTGGAGTTAGCTTTATCAAGCGTTCCTTTACTACTGATAAAAGCAATAACACCATTAGGCTTAACTTTATCAATTGTCTTTGCAAAGAAAAAATCATGCACTAATAAACTGTGCTTATCATTACTTACTTTGAAATCTCCAAAGGGAACATTGCCAATAGAAACGTCAAAAAGGTTATCTTGATACATTGTATCTTGATAACCTTTTATTTGTATGTCTGCTGTTTGGTATAACTGTTTTGCTAATCTACCAGTTAAATCATCCAGTTCAACTCCATGCAATTCACATTGCTGTAACTCATTAGGGAGCATTCCAAAGAAATTGCCTACACCCATACTTGGCTCTAATATTTTACTCTTTTCATCAACTCCTAATTCTAATAAACCTTGATACATAGCCTTTATTATCATAGGTTCAGTGTAATATGCCGTAAGTGTGGACTCTCTTGCTTTTTCATATTCAGCAGGTGTAAGCAACTCATTAAGTTCTGTGTATTCATCTTCCCAACTCTTTGCGTTACTGTCAAATGCTTGTGATATACCGCCAAATCCAGTATACCTAGCTAACGTATATTGTTCTTCGGCTGTTGCAAGTCTGTCTTCACTTTCAATTTGTTTTAGTAGCTTAATAGCTTCAATATTTACGTTGTATTTAAATTTTGCCCCACCATAAGAAATAGCACTATCATTGTTAATGACAGTGCTATCATATCTATAATTTAATTTATCGGCTAGATTGGTTTGTATAGTTCCTCTCTCACCATTTCCTCTGCTTGACTCTGTATCCACTCCATGTGTTGCACTACTTTGAAGAAATCGTCCGTTATTGGTCTTGGGTTTTTCTTCTCTATTTGCTCCATCAATGATATTTTCATATCCTTGAGTTGTTCCTCTCTCTCGTGAAGTTTCTTCATCAATAACCCTTGAGTTATCAACTCCCAGTACCTGTCCTCGTGGTTCTCTTCCATGTATTTCATCAGTTGTTTGCCGTACCGTTGTAAAGGATAATTGTCCTCCTGTGGTACTATCTCTATTTGAGGTGCTAATATTGGAGTTCCACTTATCTCGCTCCGTTCCTGTTTGTAAAGTATCTTGTTCTCCACGTTCCTGAACAATCCCTCGCCCTCCACTATATACTCTTCGCTGTCCATTATTATTCTCTCGTTCATTATTATTACTCCTTACTACTACAAGATTTATTTCTATTTCACCTAACAATTTTTGCGTTGTTGCATTGATTGATTTACCAATAAGAGATATGTCCTCAATACTTGCTGACTGAATTTCCCTAAACTTATTTGCATAATCAATTGGTGGTAATATACCAAGCTTTTTGCACACAACATAGTAAACACTATTTTTAATAAGCCTTTCATACTTTTTCATTGACTGCTCAACAGGATTGACCTTATATATCCCTGCTATAAGAGTTTGTATTGTCCCTTTTAGGCTATCTGATTGTATTCGATACTTACTAGATAATTCAGTGTTAAGTGATGTTGTTTCATCATCATTTACAATAAACCTTTGTATATCTACATTGACTTCATCACCGTAAGTTTTGCTAATATCATAAAGCTTTTGTTCAGTGAGAACATTGCTTTTTTTAATTATTGTTGTAATATACTTAGTATTGAAGTTTGGATATCTTCCAAGCTTATTCCATGTCTTTTCATCCGCCACCATTTGTGAGTTCTTTGATTGACCAAAAATCATGACTTGATTAGTGACATTATGATTATGTACATTTGTAACGCAATTTAGATAATTTACCCAATTTAATTTTACATCATCTAGACACCGATTGTAAATAGGCAATAATTTTTCACTCATATCAATTATTTGTGATTTTGATTTACTTGTTGTTTTTAATGGTTGATTATCAAACATTTGTAGTTGCTCAACCTTTGGTTTAATCTGCTGTGAATTATGGTATCGACCTTCATCA
Source organism: Oscillospiraceae bacterium (assembly GCA_032091455.1). Classification (GTDB taxonomy): domain Bacteria; phylum Bacillota; class Clostridia; order Oscillospirales; family Ruminococcaceae; genus Paludihabitans. The sequence goes on from DAMDCT010000041.1 coordinate 10,294, forward strand.
ACTAATTTACCAATGTAGCTTGCAACTTTTACCCACGCTAAATTGACTTTGTGTTTTTCTTCATTATCGTCAATCCAGTCAAAACGAATACCTTTGCTATCATGGTCTACAAACTCCATTCCTTTAATAACTCCACTGTGTCCTCCAGTTCCATATTCTTTTTTAAGAAACTGAGCAAACTCTAAGTCTGTTGGATTGGTAAGTGCAAATTCATAAATTCGGTCTTTCCCATTCTGAACTCTATTACCGCTAATAAGTTCAGTTTCAATAAGTTGTTGTTCTTGATGTTTATTTGTGTCCATGTTATCCCCCTAATGTCTTAGATCTGAATTAATAATTACCGTCCATTATCTTTGTTTTTATCTTTTTCTAGCTTTAGAAGATATGGCTTTATTAACCGTGGACTATTATTATTCAAATTATCGATTGTTTCTTTTGTGATTTCAATTGTTGCAATTTTTGCATTAGTTTTTGCTAAATCAAGTTTTATTTCTTTTAAAGAAACTTGCGTGTTAGAAATAATATTTTCAATTTTATTTTTTGATATTATAGTTGGTTCAATGTTGTTTGCAGATAACTTTTCATTAGCAAACTCAAATAATTTTAAACTATGTTCATTTGCATTATAAAATTTTTGTTTAAGTAAAGAATTTTCATAGTCATCAAAAATAGGCTTGTTCTCGTTATAAATATTGATACTGGTTATTAATGAATTTAATTCGTGTATATCATTTTCTATTTTATCAATCAATGTTTGAATGTCATTTGCAGATTGCTTAATATTATTAATTGATTTTGAAAAATCAGAGTAATGTATTATATCATTATCATTAATAACTTTGATTGAAAAGAAAATCGCTTTGATGTTATTAAGTTTTTCCGAATAGCTTAAATCTAAATCATTCGTTATTTTTTTATGTCCTTTTGCCTTTATTTTTTCAACAAATGATATTTTAAGTTTCTTATCAGGAACTCTATTAATAGTAAAATATTTTTTTATATTTTCGTCTGTGTAATTGTCACCTAAAGTATAAGCACGCACAAAACGTTCTTGTCCATTTGTGCGATGCTTAAACTTTAAGTATTTACCTGTATCATTTACTATATAGTCTTTTGACATTAACGTTAAAAACTCATCATAGCTTTTTGAAAGTTGAAGATACTTATCAATGTCAACACGAACCACTTCTCTAAATGAAATAGGCTTACATTTGCTATAAACCTTAGAACGTTTATCTTTACTGGGGACTACAATTGATAGCCCATATTCTTTGCAAAGGTTATCACTTATCTCTCTAACTTTTTTCCATTCGAAAGATGTACAATTGAATTTATGGTTTGCGTTCATTGCTACTGCATTGAAATAAATATGACTGTGAATATGTGCCTTATCAATGTGCGTTGATACTGTATATTGATATTCATTGCCTAAATATGATTGTGCTAATTTAACACCAATTTCATGTGCAGTGTCTTCATCCACTTCGCCAATATCAAAGGATTGTCTAATAGTGTATATGACATAAGACTTTTTCGGCTTTCCTGTTTTAGGATTAGTGCCACAACATTCATTAACTTTTTTTCCTGTAACTTGTTCATATTCTTTTTGAGTAAAAAGCATCTCTATATATGCAGAGTCAACGCAACAATTTATTGCAGTTACAAGTTCACCGTTTCTTGTTTTTTTAGGATTTTTGCCATAGCTTGTACAAGAAACAAGAGTTTTAGCAACAGAACGATTGGGCAAACATTCTAGTCCTTCAATGTGAGTTGTTGCCATATTTTATTTATGTCCTTTCGTATTTCTGCTATGTCACTTTGTAAATTTGTATCTGCCCCATATGTATTTGCAACTTTAGCAATTTGATTAATATTAATTCCAATTTTATTAAGTTCATAGATAAACTTTTTCACAGTTTTAAAATCTTGTTTTATAACATAACCGTCAATTGCCATCTTGCGAAGATATGCACTTTTATTTTTAATTTCTGCTTGCTGCATTTTAGTTTCAATTAAGTTGTTTTCATCCTCATTCACATAAAAAATTGTTAGAATATCACGTTTTCTTTTTTTGCTCATGCCAACCTTTCCTCCTTCTAAAAGTTAATTTTTTTGAAAGTTTAAAAGGGTATTAGGGATTTCCCTAACAAGTAAATTTGCGAAATGAAATGAGTCAAATTTGGAAGTGTATATACACTTCCAATGCTTGCCGTATCGCTCACGCTCCTACGTCTGCCAAAGTGCTTTCTAACTTTAGAATGAGATTTGACAAAATATCAGTGATGTTTTTATCATTTTCTTTTTGCAAAGATTGTTGTAATATTTCAATAATCTGTAGCACTGGTTGCCCTTTTAAAAGCTCAAGTATTTCTTTTTCATCATTGTTAAAATAAATATTATTTTTCATAGATTAAGTTCTCCTTGGGCAAATAGTTTTCTGCTAAATTAGCTTTAGCTTTAGAAAGTTTTTGCATTAAAGTTTTCTTGTTTTCTATTGAACTTTTTTGAATTTCTTCTAGTGAAAAATCCAATTTATTAATAATTAAATTTGCAGTTTGTTGAATTGATTCTAGCATTTGTTGCAGTTCATTTATTTGCATTTTAGTAAAATTTTCAACACAGTCAAATGAAAATGTTGATGTATCTACGCCAATAAAATCTGATAATAAATATGCAATACTATTAGCTTTCAACTTTAAATTATCTGAGCAAGATTTAATATTTATATTTAACATCGCATATGCAAATTCATGTATTAAAGTTTTGATAATTTGCTCATCACTCATGCCAAACTTTAAAACAATTTCTTTTTCTTTTGGTGAAAAATAGCCACTGCTTTTCTCGTCAAGTTTTTTAATTACAATAGGATAACTACAAGCTTTTTTAATTGCTAAAAAAATATTCTCAAAGCTTTTTATATCTTTAGAGAGGTTACAAGCATTTTGTATTGGCTCACCATAAGTCTGGTTAACATCAAACACACAAGTGCTTTTAAATTTAATTTCTTGAACTAATCTTCCATTGATTTTATCTTCTTGAAAACTATTTTTTTCAACTTTGTACGGAGTATAAATCGCAATACCTTTTTCGCATTTTTTTACTTGTCGATTAAGTTCAAGCCAACTATTATAGCTTGCTACTTGTGTTGCGTTTGGATTCTGCAAGAAAATTAACAACGTATTTATTGGCGAATAATTTCTAAAAAGCAATACTTGTTTTAAATAATTTTTATATTGCTCGCTTGTAAAAACTGAATGGATTCCATCTTCAACTATTTTAGTTAATTCAATATTATTTACAATTTCCATTTCATTTTTCATCCTTTGTAATACTTAGATTTACTTTAGAAAGAATAATTTCCGAATTGTTTTCATCTATCAAAAAATAATCTTTATTTTTATCAAACTTAATTTTATTCAGCAACTCTTTAGGAATGCAAATTCGTCCTTGCGAATCGAGTTTCTTAATTTTTATATTGTTGTCTGATTTCATATTGTTCTCCTTCCTTTCAACTTTTGCTGTGAATTTTTTATTTAATGCTCGCAATTAAAAGGGTAGTCACTTTCATCTGTGTCTATATCCTCAAAATCGCCAACAGAAAATCCTGTGCCATTTGCAGGCTCATTAAAGCTTTCAGGAATCGGAAAGTTTGTTGGTGAGGAAGAAGGTTTATTGCTTTCGCTTTTTTCACCTGTGAAATAAACTTGTTCTGCAACTACTTCAAATGCAGTTCGTTTATTACCACTTTTATCTTCATAATTCCTAGTTTGTATACCGCCTTCAAGTGCAATTAATCGTCCTTTAGAAAAATATTTGCAAATTAAATCAGCTGTACCTCTCCATGCAACAATGTTGATGAAGTCTGCACCTCTTCTTCCAGTAGATTTGTCTGCAAAATTCCTTTCAACTGCAATTGAAAAGCTTGTAACAGATACGCCGTTTGGTGTTTGTTTGTGCTCTGGGTCAGCTGTAAGCCTACCCATTAAAATAACTTTGTTTAACATTTTCAATTCCTCCTGTTTATTTGATTTAGTTAAATTGATGTGGTAAAATATTCTTAAAGTTGCTACCGTGCAAAATTTTTGCGAAACAGTAGTAAGGAAATTTAACGCTCTTGGAGCGAATTTATATAATCTTATGGGGGTGATCAGGCTATGGTCGTAGCCAATATAATTGAAGATGACATTTCAGACATTACAAATATTTATATTTTGAAAGGAATTGTTATCAATGAAAAATCCAATAAAAAAAGAATTCCCCATATTAGAATATGATTCAAATCCAAAAGCCAAAATAGACCCATCAAATCTAACAGCTAAAACTGATGTCCCTGAATGCTGTGTTATTACTTTTTTTGGTGATGTAATCAATGAAATGTTACAATCTAACAAACTAAAACAGATTGCAACTTTTTACTCATGCACGATTAATTTACCAATATATGAAACTAACTATGATGGAAAATCTATTGCAATTGTACAAGGTTTTTTAGGAGCTGCTGGCTCTGCTGCATTGTTTGAAGAACTCATTGTTATGGGATTTAAAAAATTTATAGTCTGTGGTGCTGCGGGGGTTTTACAAGAAGGTATTCAAGTTGGTCATTTAGTTATTCCATGTTCAGCTGTTAGAGATGAAGGAGTATCGTATCACTATATAGAACCTTCAAGAGAAGTAGAATGCAATATTCATGCTATAAATACTATTGAAAAACTACTCGATAATGAGAAAATTCCATATATTAAAGCTAAAACTTGGACTACTGATGCGTTTTACAGAGAAACGGATGATAAAATTGCACTTCGAGTTTCAGAGGGTTGTGTTACAGTGGAAATGGAATCTGCTGCTTTTTTTGCTGTTTCAAAGTTCCGCAACATAGCATTAGGACAGATATTATTTGGTGGTGACGATTTAAGTGGTGTCAAATGGGATTCACGTCGATGGAACAATAGAGAAGAAGTACGAAGAAGTCTTGTTGAATTATCATTAAAAATTTGCTTACAATTATAGAGTATATTCCTATTATGAACATTCGCTTGATATGAGCCTTTTTGTGCCTACTAAAGCTAATCTTGATTAAATAAGGACAGTGAACAGATTTTTGTTTTCATAATACTTACCCCTCCTGTTGTTCATAATTTGAGAGTTGAGGCTGTCAATTTAATATGGTAAACTTTCCTATAACTACCCGACAAAATATTTTTGAAATGGTAGCAGAGAATTTTAACGCTCTGGGAGAGAATTTATATAATGAGAGGTGATTAAACATATGGAGAATGTAGTATTAAAAACGCAAAGAACAGAAATGAAATTCCCACTTGATTTTATTACAGCAGAGCAAATCGTAAGTGCAATAAATAACACAGAAACTATTGAATATATGGACAGTGTTCCTAATGCGACTTATAGTATAGAAAATGCAAATGCTTTTATTGAATTTCTAAAGTTTACGCAAAATTCTGATCGACATCTTCAATTTGGTGTTTTTGATTTAAAAACAAATGAATTTATCGGTATGTGTACTTTAGAATCGATTGATAGACAAAATAAAACGTGTGATTTAGGTTATTGGTTGAGCAATAGTTATGTAGGAAAAGGATATATGTATGAATGTTCATCAGAACTAATTAAATATGCAAAAAAAATCATGGAAATGGAAAAATTTTTTGCATATGTAATTTGTGAACACAAAAAATCTATTTCGTTGCTTTCTCGTCTTGGGTTTAAACAAGTTGAATTTCTACCACAGGACACAGAAAACAAAGGTGTTGTTGTAGATAGATATAAGTTTGAACTTAACCTTGCAAAATTAGCAAACACCTTAGTGAGTCTAAATTGGATTAACTAAAGCTAATCTTGATAACTACGAATGTGTGGGCAAACTGTGCTATTACAGCTTGGGTTGCCCACTTTCTATTTCACTATGATAATTCAAGTATTATCCAGAGTATCCTTGCAAAAGGGCGGTGGTCTAACTTTAGGGTTCCATAGCGTTGATCCTTTCCATTGTTCATAAATTGAGAGATGAATCTCTAAATATAATATAGTAAGCTGGTTCTATATCTCTATTGAAGAAAACTTTTGCTAAACGGTAGTAAGGACTTTTAACGCGCAGGAAGCGAATTTATATACCCTATGATAAATTGTGAGGATAATTCTCCGGCAAAAATAGTTTAAACAAGGGCAGAGATTTTAAAAATAAAAATCTTTGCCCTTGTTCTGAATTAAAACTCAAACTGTGCATTGCTGTTGTATAGTGTTTTATGCCCTAAATATAGCGAGGAAAACACGGATAGACAGACAACCGTAGTAATAGCAATCATAATGGCAATTTGATAGAGAATCGCCGTTGTGGGTAGCGTACCCGATAAAATTTGACCTGTCATCATTCCGGGCAGCGAAACAATCCCCATGCCCACCATAGAGTTTAGCGTGGGTAGCAAAGCCGTTTCAAGTGATTGAAAGACAAAGGGACGTAGAATATCATTTGGCTTTCCTCCAAAATTCAAAAGTGCCTCCATTTTACTACGCTCGGCATCTATGCTCTCACGGAATGTTTTTATACCCAAATTGAGCCCTGTCATAACATTTCCAAATATCATCCCGCTAAGAGGAATAGCATATTGGGGATTAAACAAATTCTCATTTACCACAAAGACAATAAAAAATATAATTACTCCAATACCGGATACAGAAAGAGCGCAGGCAATATAGAGCTTGAATTTCCAATTCAACCACTTGTTTTTTGATAACACCCTGTGTATTGCAAATGCTACCATAAGGACAACATAAGAAACCGTATATAGTGGCTTTGGATTTTCAAAAATATATGTTAATAGAAACCCCGCTATCACTAATTGTACCGTCATTTGCACGCTGCCCAAAAGCAACAATTTGCTTTGTTGCATTTTACATTTTTTCATTACTGCCAATACAATGAGTAGTAGCAAATATATTAGCAGAAATCTTCCAATATCAATTTGAATAACGTTGCTCATTATGCTCTCCTCAGTTCAATAATTTTTTCAGCAAAAGTCGATTGCTGTTCCATATCGTGGCTAATAATGATCAACGACATATTTCGTTCCTTAGAATACGCAATAACATTGCTTAACACATTGTTTGACAGTTCTTTATTTAAGGCAGAGGTTGGCTCGTCCAACAGCAACACCTCGGGCATCAAGCTAAGAGCAATGCTTAAAAAAACTCTTTGCCGCTCGCCACCGGACAAAATGTCGCATTGTGTTTCTAACGCAACGGGTATGCAGCAAAGCTTTAGAAAATTGCTAATATCGGATTGAATTGGACAGAGACTTTCATGGACTTGGTGAAAAGCCACAAAGTTTTGATAAATGCTTCCTTGAAACAAATAGGGAACTTGTTTAACAAGCAAGATCGACCTCCGTAGTTCCACCTTATTCAATAAAGAAATATCCTTACCACGATACATTACACTACCTGCGCTTGGTGAAATGGTTCCGTTGAACAGCTTTAACAATGTGCTCTTTCCGCAGCCACTCGCTCCACTTATGAAAGTTACAGCATTTTCCTCAATTTGAATGCTGGGATATTGTAAGAAATCTTGAAAACACAAATCCTGTGCAGCTATGATTTGTCCCACAGCTTTACCTCCTTGACGTTCGTTTATTTATATGATAAAATATCATTATCGGAAACTGATATCGTATTTCGATATCAGTATATCATAGGAGGTTAAATTATGCAAGACCCCATTTTAAGAAAGTTGTTTTTAGGATTTATCCACATTCATATTTTGCACCATGCGCAGAAAGAGCCCTTCTATGGTTCTTGGATGATAGAGGAGTTGCAACATCATGGCTATAAAATTAGTGCCGGTACTCTATATCCTATTCTTCACAGTTTAGAAAAAACAGCATTAGTTACCGTTGAAGAAAAGTTGGAGGGCGGGAAAATACGAAAGTATTATGCAGTCACGCCTAAAGGTGCTGATGTGTTGAATAAAGCAAAAGATAAAATTAAAGAGCTT
>DAMDCT010000041.1:18308-21601 GCA_032091455.1 Oscillospiraceae bacterium
CAAAGGAGATATTATGACGTGTCCTAATGTAAAGGAATGCCCTTGCCCTAAAACAGAATGCGTAAATCATGGAAGATGCTGTGATTGTGTTACAAAGCACAAGCTGACAGATAGCTTACCTTTGTGCTTATTTCCCGACTGTGACGGAGATAAAAGTTTGGAGAATTTTTATAAAAAGCTGAAAGGCAGGTTTGATGAGAAAAATAAAACCTAAGTATTTTGCGACTCAAAATTGATGCGATATTAAAGAATGATTGGCTGTAAAATTTCTCCTTCACCAAATGAGTACACCCGCTGTTAGTTTCTATTTTTACCAATCAAATAAAATCTAACTAATTACGCAAACAAGGCACTGTACTATTAATTTTAGTACAGTGCCTTTGCTCATCATAATCCGAGTATCGTCCAAATATAAAGCGGAGCATTACCCATCTCCACTAACTGCTAGTTGTATCACCTCCATGTTCTTTATAAAATTCCAATGCCCTTATAATATATCCCCCTAAATCCTCTTGCTCAACATCAACAAAAACTTCTATATCAGCAAATTTAATTGATATAGAAGTTTTTGTTTTCTCTTTTGTTGGTTTTGGAGGATTAAAGAACTCATCTAATACATCAGGATATAAATTCCTTTCGTTTTCTAGCTCTCTTAATGCTAAAGCTTGATTTAGATTAAGTTTAAGAGCTTCATTTTTATTAAGATATTCGGCTAAGTATTCTTGATTTACATTTGATAAATAGGTAAGTTCGACTCCTGCAACCATTTGTATGCGTTCATCGTCAACATACTGCATCAACTCAGGTATAATTGTAGCTAATCGCAAATAACGTTGTATATTTTTTCTGCTTTCTCCAGTTTGCTTTGCAATTTCTGCGGTTGAATATTTAGTTAAAGTATCTAAACATTCTTTTTGCATTTGATATGCATATGCTTTTTCACTTGGTAATAATTTTTGTCTTTGATTTAAGTTAGTGTCAACCATAATAAGAGTAGCAGTGGTATCATCAATTTCTTTAACAACACAAGGTACGGTGAGTAGTCCTGCAAGCTTACTAGCAACGGTTCTGTTGTGTCCTGCTATAATTTCATAGCAACCTGTTTTCTCTTTATGTAGTCGAACGATAATGGGCTCTAATACACCACTTACCTTTATACTTTCAGCTAGTTGGTTTATTTCATCCTCTCCATATAAATGGAATGGCTGTGCTTTATTATCCTTAGTTTTAAAAGGTATTAATTTATCAATTTCAATCTCTGCAATACTATTTTTATTTGATTCCGATTTATAACCCAACATGTCATTGAATGCTTCATCAGGAGTTAAAATATGACGTTGGATATTAAGCTTGCCCATTATTTTCACACTCCTTTTTCAAAAGTTGATTTACAACATTCATATATTCCTGTCCTAATCGGCTACCTTTGGTGTTAATTAAGCTTGCATGATTACAGGTGCTTTTACCTGCTTCGGATAAGAATGATATTTGTGTATCAAATACCATGTTAGGGTAGCTTTCATTTAATGCTTCATAGACTTCATTTGACATTGATGTTTGTTTGCGAAACATTGTAACCAGTATTCCACCAACACAAAGATTAGGGTTGACCGAACTCTTTATTTTGCTAATTGTTTGCATAACCTCAGCTACTGCATTATAAGCGAACAGTTCAGCCTGTACTGGAATTATCAAGCTGTCACTTGTTGCTAGTGCATTACATACCAACAAGTCTAAACTTGGCTTACAGTCAAGTATTATGTAGTCATAACTTGTAAATGGCTCTCGGCTTAAAATTCTTCTTATTACTTCCTGCGAATTATTATCTGAACCAATAATGCTAACCATTGCCGATAAAACTTTATTAGCTGGTATGTAATCAATTTTTTCTTCTTCATTTCTTCGGATGAAGTCCGTATTGGTCGTTTCAACTCCTGAAACCTCTTGATAGATAACCTCGCTTATTGTAGGTTTGCCATCAGGCTCATAGCCTAAATAGTCGCTTAGATTTCCTTGTGGGTCAAGGTCAATTGCAAGAACTTTCTTGCCAACCTTTGCAAGTCCAGCAGATATATTTAATGTTGTTGTAGTTTTACCAACTCCACCTTTTTGATTTACGATAGCTATTATTTTACTCATGACATTTTTCCTCCTTTAATTTTAAGTCTACATAAACACGAACAAATGAACTGTTGCGGTCTTTGTTTTGGTTAGATACTTTTAAGACATCAAAGCATTTAGTTAGGTCTTGGGTTGCCTGTGTGACTTCTAAGGGACAGCCTGTAATTCTAGCTTTTAACATTTTCTGAACACTCCTTAATTTCACTTAAATACAATTTTCCTTTGCTCGAATGCAATTCATTCCATATTTCTATAGCTTTATTTTTATCAATATAACCTGCGGTTTGATTTAAACATTTCCAACACTGTATTACATATTGATTGCTATAATTCATACATAAAGTAGGGGTAGGGTTTCCACAATGGCAAGGATTAATATTATGATTATCCATCAATATTCACCACTTTCAATTTGGTAGTTGGATCAAATTCTGTTCCATCTTCAAAACCGATATTATAAAATTCTGATATTCTTTGTGACTTTCCGCTAAAATCAGTTGATGTTAATGCTTTTGCTTTATGCTGTACTTCCACTGGAACTACAGCAACTAGTCCCCATTCTTGGTGCAGTTCTTGCTGGTTTAGATACGCTGTTTTTATTCCACTTATGAAACCATCAGCATAACTATCGCATATCCAACGTAACTGGTTTGCAGAATATATATCACATGTTCTCCGTCTTATACTTTTAATCCATGATTGAATACAGTCTAAAGCATACAAAAAAATTTTTTCGCAAATGCATGAGTCATCTTCAAATCCATAAAAACAAATAATAACTGTTTGTTTCCCTTTACGTTGCTTAAAGAAACAACGACAACAATAATTTGTAGCAATAACGTTACCTAAATCAATTATCCATGGGTCACGACGTTTACTACACGTAATATTAGTTATTATCTCTTTAACTTCACAACATTTCGTTTTAATATCATTCTTTGAAAGTTTGTATTTCATCATTAACTCTTTTGCTTTGAGTATTGCTTGTTGAGCTTCAGCTTCAACAGGACTTTCAGATAAAGCAAGTAGCTTTGATATTCGTTCATTAATATCCATTTTTATCACTCCTATGCAAAATCGTGTTTTACACGTTGAGAATAATATGTATCCATGGTTTGCGGTGCGTTATATAGCGTGGTTATTAAATACGATTTGATGTTTTTAATTCTAGT
>DAMDCT010000042.1:0-3901 GCA_032091455.1 Oscillospiraceae bacterium
TGGGTGAGGGGTGACTTTCAAAACACACCATTTATTTTTGGAAAAGTAAAGGTTAATGGGATTTATAAAGAGACAAACCTAAACTTTATTGGGAGATATAAAATTTTTGATAATCTAAGGAGAGAAGTAACATCTATATTTTCAATGGCTTGTTTATTTGTTTCTGCTTTTGTAAATATAAGGTTATCAGTAAGTTTAGTGTTAGTTGCTTTTTTGGCTACAACTGCTCCGTACTTGTTTTCTCTTGCAATGAAAATTATACATGGCTCAATAACTGCATTTACAACACGTAATTATTCAAATACACTGCCAATTACAAGAGAGATATTACTTAAAGCTTTATTCGAATTTGTATTGTTGCCTCAATATGCATATGTAGAACTAAATGGAGCGTTAAGAGGATTGTATCGGCGATATATTTCAAAAAAAAATATGTTGGAATGGACAACTGCGGCACAAGTGCAAGTACAAGCAAATGGAATGATAAAAGATGTTATTTACTATTTTCCTTGTGTAATATCGGGGATAATATTATTTTTCACAAAATACATTTTTGTAATACTAATAGGAGTATTGTTTATATGTACTTTACCAATCGTTGTTATGACAAGGCGCAAAACTAAAATACCAACATTAAAAGTTCCAAAAGACAAACGCAATAAGCTTATTAATTTATTAAAAAGTATGTTGATGTATTATAATGATTTTTGTAATGATGAAAATAATTTTTTACCTCCAGATAATATGCAACAGGCGCCTGTTTTTAGGGTTGCTAATAGAACTTCACCAACAAATATTGGATTAATGATGTTGTCAATGTTGACAGCACGTGATTTTGATTTAATAACAAGTGATAGACTATGTAATTACCTAACGCTAACAGTAAGTACTATTGAAAGATTAGATAAATTTCATGGAAATTTATTTAACTGGTATGACACACAAACGCTCAATGTATTACAACCTTCATTTGTTTCGACTGTTGATAGTGGAAATCTAGTATGTTGTTTAGTTTGCTTAAAAGAGGGACTCAAGGAATATGAGCATGAACAAAGAGAGATTCTAGAACTTATAGAAAGAATTGAAAACCTTATTAATGAAACAAATCTTTCGGTATTATATAATAATAAAAAAAAGTTGTTTAGTATAGGTTATGACACTGAAAGTGGTGAATTATTTCCAGCACACTATGATATGCTTATGAGTGAAGCAAGAATGACTAGTTACTATGCAATTGCAAAAGGACACGTAACAAAAAAGCATTGGTGTGCATTGAACAGAACATTATCAAGGCAGGGTGTTCATACAGGTCCTATGTCATGGACTGGCACTATGTTTGAATATTTTATGCCTGAGTTATTAATTCATTCATCAAGAGGATCACTATCTTATGAAGGACTTAGTTATTGCATTCAATGTCAAAAAAATAGAGTAAAACGACTAAATGTACCATATGGTATCTCTGAAAGTGGAATATATAAATTTGATAGTGATTTAAATTATCAATATAATGCAAATGGTGTCCAAAGAGTTGCATTAAAACGGGGGATGAACGATGAACTAGTTATTTCCCCATATTCAACTATTCTTACATTATCTCATGATTTTGATTCTGCATACGAGAATTTAACGTTACTTGAATCAATGCATCTAAAAGATAAATATGGATTTTATGAAGCTATTGATTATACAAATAAGCGTATTGGTGATAATGAATTTCAGACTATAAAAAGCTACATGGCACATCATACAGGAATGAGTGTAGTTGCAATAAATAATGCTTTAAATGATAATATCATGCAAAAAAGATTTATGCGTGACAAAGATATGTCAAGAGTAACCGAGCTTTTACAAGAAAAAATGCAGGTAGGTGGAATAGTGTTTTTTGACCAAATTAAAAGGGAAAGTAATTTTCAAGTTGCTACAAAATCAGAGATTGAGGAGTTTACAGGACAGCTTTATCCAAACAGCCCTAAGGTTAAAATAATTAATAATGGAGAATTAACAAGTGTAATTACTGATATTGGCGCGTCATATATGACGTTTCATAAAACTGATATAACACGTAGACCAACAGATTTATTAAGAAATGCATTAGGGACTTTTTATTTTATCAAAGTAAATGATAGCGTTATGTCACTTACGTATGCGCCAAGCTATGATAATTGTTATAGTTATGAAACAAGTTTTACCAGAAGTGGGCTTAACTTATATGCAAATAGTGAACTTATACAGAGTAAAATAAACGTAAGTATGCATCATATTCTTCCATGTGAACAGCGTATAATATCAATTAAAAATATATCTGATAATACACTTGATATTAGTATGTTGGCATATGTTGAACCGTCTTTATTTGGATATTGTGATGATTCTACCCACAAGGCATTTTCTAAGTTGTTTATTAATATAACTTATGATGAAGAATCGAATACAGTTATTGCAACTAGGAAAAAACGTTCAAATGAAGAAATATACTATATGGCAGTTGGCTTTAGGGGAAATATTAAGTTTGATTTGCAGGCTAATCGAGAAAATGTATATGAACGTGGAAACATTTCTTGTATTAACAAAAATATGTTTACTGATGAGTTTGAGCAAAGTACAGGAGTTCCAGATCCTTGTATAGCATTAAGAATAGCAATTAATTTGATGAAAGGTGAAAAAAAAGAAATAACAATGTTAACATCTGTTTCAACTTCCAGAATAGATGCAATTAATCATATTGTTGCACTTAGACAAGTTGAACCAATAAACGAAATAACCTCAGCTAAAAGCTCACTGGTACAAGGAACACTTGAGCACCGAATTTCACAGGTTATACTTCCACAACTTTTGTTTAACAAACGGGACTCAAGTTATAACTTGAATGCAATAAGAAAAAATGCATTAGGTATAAGTTCATTATGGCAGATGAGTATTTCTGGTGACTTACCAATTGTTTTAGTTGATGTTATAAATGAAAATGATACTGAGCGTGTAAAAGCATATGCAATTTGTCTTTCACTTTTTAAAATATGTGGGATAAGTTTTGATTTGATATTCACATATGAGACAAATGAAAATCAAGGGGAAAGAGCATGTGATGTAATTACTAAAATTGTGAATAAATATTGTGGTGATAATGTAATAGGGCAAAGAGGTGAAGTTTATATAATAGATAAAACTTCTTTAGATGAAAATCACATTAACTTGCTAAATGCGGTTTCTTGTCATATTGCTACAAGAAGTCTAACACGTATTGAAACACCGTTTCCTGTATACACTCCTATCAAAATAAAAAATGTTGGAGCAAATTTGCCACAAATAAAAAACTCATTTGATGTGTATGGTGGAAGTTTTGTTGACCAAAGTTTTTATATTACAAAGACACCCAAACTTCCATGGTGTCATATTCTAGCGAATCCTACATTTGGAACGCTGTTATCCGATAAGGCTATTGGATATACATGGGCTATAAACGCAAGAGAAAATAAGCTTACTCCGTGGTTTAACGATACAATGCGAGATAATAATGGTGAAATGCTAATATTAAAGCATGAAAGTGAGTATTATGATTTAGCAAATGGTTCAATTCCAGAGTTTAATCCAGATTATGCGCAGTATCACGGAAAACTAGAGGATATTGAAACGAAAGTTAAGATAACTGTCCCCAAAAAAGGCATGATAAAGTATATAGAAGTTGATTTATATAACAAATCTAACATACAAAAAGATGTAGAACTTTGTTATTATACTGAGCCTGTTTTAGGTGTAAACCGGGACAAGTCACGACAAATCAAGGGTGAACTTATAAACAATATTCTATTACTTGAGAATCCGTTTAATATGTCATCACATGCTTATATGGGTGTATCATCAACTGATGAGAAATTTGATTTTGTATGTGATAGGGCAAGCT
>DAMDCT010000042.1:3911-8936 GCA_032091455.1 Oscillospiraceae bacterium
AAATGGGATATTAACATTCTCCCCCCAATGCAGGATATGTGTGCGGGAATTACAGTTAATAAAGTACTGTTGCCAAATAAGCATACGAAAATATGTTTTCAGCTTTGTTTTGCAACGACAAAACAGGGAGTTTTAGAGCAAATCAAACAAAAGCCAAATGAAAAATATGTAACTCAAAATCAGATTAAAGTTAAAACAGGCAACGACTCTATTGATCAAATGGTTAATACTTGGCTGCCTCATCAGATAAGAGCCTCAAGAATATATGCAAGAACGGGCTTTTATCAATGTGGTGGTGCATATGGGTTTCGTGATCAATTACAAGATGTATATTCATATATGCTGCTGTCACCTAAGGTTGCAAGAACGCAAATTATAAGGTGTTGTGCAAGTCAGTTCGAAGAAGGGGATGTGTTTCATTGGTGGCATAATATGCCCCGAAGTGGTGGCGGAAAAAAAGGAGTAAGAACACGATATTCCGATGATTTAGTTTGGTTACCTTTTGTGGTTAGTGAGTATATTATAACAACAGGTGATATGTCATTGCTGGGTGTACAAGTTAAATACTTGAAAGCAGAACAATTAGTAGACGGTCAAAAAGATAGCTATTTAGAAGCAAAATATACTGATTATACTGAATCAGTATATGAACATTGCAAGCGTGCATTAGATAAATCTTACAACTTAGGTCGTCATGGATTGCCTAAAATGGGAAGTGGCGATTGGAATGATGGTTACAGCAAGGTAGGTATCCAAGGAGAGGGCGAAAGCGTATGGCTTGCACAATTTATTTCTTTAACAATGCGTGATTTTTCTGAAATAGCACAACTAATGGGTGAAAAAAAGGCAGCAGAAGATTATAATACTAAAGCTACTAATCTGCTAAATGAGGTCGACAAACATTGCTATGACCATGATCACTATATTCGTGCTTTCTTTGATAATGGTGAGATAATGGGAGCATATCAAAATGAAGAGTGCCGAATTGATTCTTTGACTCAAAGTTTTGCCGCTTTTTCAAATATGAAAAATGAAGAACGTGTAAAAACAGCGCTTAAAACCGCATATGATACTCTCGTTAATCAGCAAACTGGTATAATTAAATTATTTACTCCTGCTTTTGATAAGTCGCAACAAAATCCCGGATACGTAAAATCATATCCAAGTGGAGTTAGAGAAAATGGTGGTCA
The DNA here is from genome assembly GCA_032091455.1 of Oscillospiraceae bacterium. Taxonomy (GTDB): domain Bacteria; phylum Bacillota; class Clostridia; order Oscillospirales; family Ruminococcaceae; genus Paludihabitans. The sequence continues at coordinate 5,102 of DAMDCT010000042.1, forward strand.
ATATACCCACGCTGCAGTTTGGCTCGCACTTGCAATGTGTAAGATAGGTGAGTATGATGAATTTTTTAAATTGACTGAAATTCTCAATCCAATTAACAAATACAACAGCAAGGAAAATGCTGAACGTTATTTAACTGAACCATACTATATGTCAGCTGATATATACACAAATGAATATAGTTTTGGACGTGGTGGTTGGAGCCTTTACACAGGTGCAGCAGGTTGGTATTATCAATTGCTTGTGAAGCATATTTTAGGCATACTTCCTCAAAATAATCAAATAGCAATTAATCCTTTGCTTCCTCCTGATATTAATAGTTATTCTGCAACTATAGTTTATAATGGTAAAAAGCATGATGTTAGTGTAAAATCAAATGATAGTAAAACTATTGATATAGGCTAGGGTAAAACCTAGCCTATTCCAATATAACGCATATTCCAAAACTTGCATTGTTGACAAAGCTTTTAATTATTGGTATCATGTAATGTAGTATTATATAATAAATATGGTATGAGAATTAATACTAAGTTAAATAAAGTATACATATTAAATTATCATAATTCATAATAGTAGAGTATTAAATGTTTTAAATTTAATATGACTATGTAGACTAAATGAACGGAGAACTGTAATGGAAAAAAGATGTTTTGCTTGTATGAATAAAATAGATGCTGATGTGTGTCGCCATTGCTCAAACGATAATTCCGATTTAAGCAAATATTCAAAAGGACAGTTAAATCCAGGAACAATTATTAAAGATAGATATTATGTTGGCTATGCAATTGAACAAAATGGTGAAGGTATTACATATATTGCATATGATAACGTTGATAAAAAAAAGGTTAGAGTTAGAGAGTTTTACCCAAGTAATTTATGCTATAGACAAAAAGATGGCAACACGGTTACAGTAAATACTGGCTACGAAATTCAATATAAATCACTAATGACTGATTTTGCTGAACTTTCAAAACAATTAATATCACTAAAATCAAACAACAGCCTTTTAAAAGCGGAAACTATATTCTCTTCAAACGATACCTTATATGTAATATATGAGGATATTGAAGGAACTTCATTAACAAAATATTTGGTAGATAATGCGGGAGAGTTAAGCTGGGAAGAAACAGAAAATTTATTTTTACCTCTTTTATATACAGTTAAGCTTTTAAATTCAAATGGAATTATTCATAGGGGAATAAGCCCTGAAACAATTCTTGTGACTAAACAAAATGAATTAAAACTATTAGGCGTTTGTACAAGTGGAGTAAGAGCTATTAACAGTGATATAAAACCTGAGCTTTTTATTGGATATGCAGCACCGGAGCAGTATCAGAAATGCACTAGCTATGGTGAATGGACAGATGTGTACTCTATTTCTGCTGTGCTTTACAAAACTCTTACAGGAACAATGCCCCCACGTGCTGATTTTAGAGATGTAAACAATAATCTTATAACTCCTAATCAACTTAATCCATCAGTTCCAAAACAGGTATCTGATGCTATTGCAAAGGGTCTTGCATACGAAAAAGAACAAAGAACGTTATATATTAAGGACTTAATTGGTGCTCTATACTCATCACAGCAGATGACAACCGAAAGTGTATATGATAAAAGTACTAAATCCAAAAAGAAGAAGTTTAAGATGCCTGTTTGGCTTATAGTTGTACTTGTAATGCTTCCAATAATGCTATTCTTTTTCTTTGGTATATACTATTTAGTACTAGGACCTAAGGATAATAGCAAAGATAACACATCAAGTTTAGTAAGTAGTGCATCATCCGAAATAAACACAAGTTCTGAAGTATCATCAAAGGAATCTTCTAGTGAAACACCATCGAGCAAGATAACAAGTGTTTCAGTTGATTCTTTTATGGATAAGGTTTATGACAATGTTATAGCATCACCAACGTACTCTAAAATGTTTAAATTCAAGAAGATTGAAGAATATAGTAACATAATTGAGATTGGCATTGTTATGAAACAGAGTATAGAGCCCAATACAGTTGTAGAAGAAGGAAAAGAAATCGAACTAACTGTAAGCAAGGGTGTCAGATATGTGCCATTACCTCCAATAACTGATAATGAAGAAAGACCAATATCACCTGAAGATTATCAAAAAGAATTAAAAAACAGAGGAATTGAATCAGTTATTGAAAAAATCGATAGTTCTGATGTTGCTAGTGGACAGATTGTAAAATTAAGTGAGCCACTAAGAGCTTTAGTTGACAGAGAAACTGTTAAATCAATAACTATATATGTTGCTAACTAATTATGAATTTTTTATTTTATAAACATAGCAAGGCGCCGCCTTGCTATGTTTTGTCCTGCTAGACTTAAACCCTAGCAGGATTTTTATGTGCAAAATAAATTCAGTTTATTTTAATTTATTTTATTGACATTCGCAACAACACACTATATACTATTAAATAGATGTTTAAATACAAGATATAGTGGTTTGATAACTTGTTGTATTTATTATAACGAATAGGTACAATGCAAATCTTTAACATTAATAACGGCAGAATGGAGAATTACTATGATTATCACAATTACAAAACGTGACGGAAGGTCCGTACCATTTAACCTTGAAAAAATTGCAAGGGCAATTTTTAAAGCAGCACAAGCAGCAGGAGGCAATAATTATAATGAATCACTTGAACTTTCTTACAAGGTTTGCGATTATATAGAACAAGTACTTAAAACAAAAAATCCAACTGTAGAACAAGTACAAGATGCAGTTGAAAAGATATTAATTGAAGAAGGACATACCCAAACTGCAAAAAAATATATTCTATATAGGGCAGAACGTACAAGAGCTCGTGAAATGAATTCGAAGCTAATGCGTACATATGAGGAACTAACTTTTAAATCAGCAGATGAAGTTGAGTTAAAGAGAGAAAATGCAAACATTGATGGAGATACTGCAATGGGTGCGATGCTTAGATATGGTTCAGAGGGTTCAAAACAGTTTTATGAAATGTATGTTTTAGATCCTGAACATGCACAGGCACATAAAAATGGTGATATTCATATTCATGATCTTGATTTTTATGCATTGACAACTACTTGTTGTCAAATTGATATTGTTAAGCTATTTAAAGATGGCTTTTGCACTGGACATGGCTTTTTAAGAGAACCTAATGATATTAGAAGCTATTCTGCACTTGCGTGTATAGCAATTCAATCTAATCAAAATGATCAACACGGTGGACAAAGCATTCCAAACTTTGATTATGGTCTATCTAAAGGTGTTGAAAAGACATATGCAAAGATATACAAATCAAACTTAACAAAAGCATTAGAACTTCTTTCAGATATTGTAAATGCGCAACAAGTTGCAAAAGAAATTTCTGATAAAATTTTTAATGAAAAGGGACTAAAACCAGTTCTTTCAAATAACAATGGTTATGATGAGCTTGAAGAAATTGAGCTTTTAAAATATGTAGACAGCAATTGTGCTAAGAAAGTACAAAAATTTGCACTAAAAGAAGCATCTAATGAAACAGATAAAGCAACATTCCAAGCAATGGAAGCATTAATTCATAATTTGAATACAATGCATTCAAGAGCAGGTGCACAGGTTCCGTTTAGCTCAATTAATTATGGTACAGACACATCAAGTGAGGGCAGAATGGTTGTAAAAAATCTGCTGTTAGCTACACAAAAGGGACTTGGAAATGGTGAAACTCCAATATTCCCAATTCATATTTTTAAAGTAAAAGAGGGAATAAACTATAATCCAGAAGATCCAAACTATGACCTTTTCAAACTTGCTTGTCAAGTATCTGCAAAAAGACTATTTCCTAATTTCTCATTTATAGACGCACCTTTTAA
>DAMDCT010000042.1:8946-10449 GCA_032091455.1 Oscillospiraceae bacterium
TAATTTGCAATATTACAAAGAGGGTGATTATAACACTGAGATAGCTTATATGGGTTGCAGAACAAGAGTTGCGGCAAATAACTATGATAAGACAAGAGAAATAGTTTCTGGAAGAGGAAATTTAAGTTTCACTTCAATTAATTTACCTAGACTTGGTATAGAGGCAAAAGGGGATTTAGATAAATTCTATAAGAGTGTAGAAGAAAAATTAGATTTGGTATCAGATCAATTATTACACAGATTGAAAATTCAAAGCCAAAAATTAGTAAGAAATTATCCTTTCTTAATGGGTCAAGGCGTATGGATGGATTCTGATAATTTAGGTCCTAATGACTCAGTAGCTGAGGTGCTTAAGCATGGAACACTAACAGTGGGCTTTATTGGGCTTGCTGAAACTTTAGTAGCTTTAATTGGTGAACATCATGGCGAAAGCGAGAAAGCTAGGAAACTTGGACTTGAAATTGTGGGAAGAATGCGAGATAGAATGGATGAAAAAGCTAAGGGAACAGGACTTAATTTCTCACTTATTGCAACCCCAGCTGAAGGACTATCAGGACGTTTTGTTCAAATGGATAAAGAACGTTATGGCATAATTAAGGGTGTAACTGATCGTGAATATTACACAAATTCATTCCATGTTCCAGTTTACTTTAATATAAGTGCATTTGACAAAATAAAAATTGAAGCACCATATCATAATCTTACAAATGGTGGACACATAAGTTATATAGAACTTGATGGTGACCCTGTGAATAACATAGAGGCATTTGAACAAGTAGTTCGATGCATGAAAGAATCTGGTATTGGTTATGGTTCAATAAATCATCCAGTTGATCGTGACCCTGTATGTGGATATTCAGGCATAATAGGTGAAGAGTGCCCTAAATGCGGAAGAAAAGAAGAAATTGGACAGCCAAAATTTGAACGTATAAGAAGAATAACAGGTTATCTAGTTGGAACAGTTGATCGATTTAACAGCGCAAAACGTGCAGAGGAAGCAGACAGAGTTAAACATATGTAAGAGTTATTGAAAATATAAACTATCAAATAAACCCCTCGTGACAAACGAGGGGTTTAAATAACGAAAGGGGACGTTTAAGTTGACACAACAAATAAGGCTTTCTGGAATAGTGAAGGAATCTATAGTTGATGGTGTAGGAATTCGTTATGTTATCTTTACTCAGGGATGTCCTCATAATTGTTTGGGATGTCATAACCCACAAACACATGATTATCAAAAAGGATATTATCAATCTGTAGATAGCATTTTCGAAGAAATAAAATCAAACCCACTATTAAGGGGAATAACTTTAAGTGGTGGTGAGCCTTTTAGTCAAACTCAACCTCTAATTGAACTTGTGAAAAAAGTAAAGAGTATAGGAAAAGATGTTTGGGCGTATTCCGGTTATACTTATGAGGAGCTGAGAAATGGTGCAACCCCTTATTCCAAAGAATTATTAGAAGTAGTTGATGTGTTAGTAGACGGAAAATTCGAATTAGATA
>DAMDCT010000042.1:10459-15298 GCA_032091455.1 Oscillospiraceae bacterium
AAATTTAGAGGTAGTAAAAATCAGCGAGTAATTGATTGTAACAAAACGAATTTAAATTGTAAAATTACTTTATTTGAGTAAATCCCTGTTGATAAAAGTATTATAAAATGTTATTATTATATTTAGTGCTTAAGTAATGAAATTTTATAGAGGAGGTAAAGATGAAGAAAATTATTTGTGCTTTTATGATAATGTGCATAGCTTTATTATCATTTGGTTGTAACTTCATGGATAAACCACTCAAATTAAGTTATGATCTTAAAAGCGAGCCTAAAAATCTTGATCCTCAATCGGCGAGTGATGAAGCTTCGCTAAATATAATTAATAATGTTTTTGAAGGGTTATTAACTATTGATGCTGATGGTAATATCAAAAATGGAATGGCGACAAAATACGATATTAGTTCTGACAAATTAAAATATACGTTCACGTTAAGAACAGATGCAAAATGGACTGACAATTATAAAGAAACACAAGATGTTCCAGTTACTGCAAATGACTTTGTTTTTGCATTTAGAAGATTGCTTGATAATGAAACAAATTCCCCATATGCAAATCTTTATTATTGCATAAAAAACGCAAAAGACGTTCATAATGGAAAATTAAATCCAAAGGAATTGGGTGTAGTCGCAACGTCTACATATGAATTCGTCATAAATCTTGAGTATGAAAGTAAAAACTTACTGAATCTTTTAACAATGACAAGCACTGCGCCTTGTAATGAGAAATTCTTTTATAGCACAAAGGGAAAGTATGGATTAGAACCCGAAACTATAATGACGAATGGTGCATTTATAATTGGTAAATGGAAACATGACGAGTATGTTAAGTTGTTAAAAAATGATGAGTATTATCAACAGAATAAGGTAGTTCCAGCAAGTATAAGCCTTTGGATTAAAACAATTGACGAAAAGCAGAACAACAAGAACAATAGTGTTGATAGATTGCTTGATGAAAAAACATTAGCTTCAGTTGTAGATGGTTCGCTTATGAATAAGCTAAGTAAAAAGGGTTTTAACTCAGAGCCAATTGAAACCTCAACTTGGGGTATAGCATTTAATCTTAATCAAAAGATGCTTGGTAATAAGAATATAAGACTGGCAATTGCAACAGCCTTTGATAGAAGTACTTATGAAAAAATATTGCCAGAGAACCTTTCAATAGCGACTGCTATTATTCCACATGGTGTTATGATGACTAATAAAAGTTATAGAGATTTTGCTGGTGAAACGCTTGTGCAAACATATGATGAAAAGAAAGCATTTGAATATTTAAAAGTTGCTTTGATTGAGCTTGAAAAGAAAAATGTAGATTCAATAAAGTTAATGATACCTAAAAATTCAAATGTAGCCTTTAGTGAGCATTTTTTATTTCCATCTCAAGTACTACAAAGAGAGCTTGGTATATTTATAGGGATAGATGAGGTAGAGCCACAGAAATACATAGAAAGGCTAAAAAAAGGTGATTTTGATTGCGCAATGATTAATCTTGAGACATTCAATAATACACCTAGATCAATTTTAAATCAGTTTAAGAGTGATAACGAAAAGAACTATTATGGATATAATAATGAGCAGGTAAATCAAAGCTTAATAAAAGCTGCAATAGAAACAGACATAGACTTAGCTAATAAAAGTTATAAACTTGCTGAACAACAGATAATTGATGATGCAGCTTTTATTCCAATGTATTATAAAACTGACTATTTTGTAGTTAGTCAAAGTGTTCGTGGGTTAATATATAATAAACAAACAGGTTTAATATCCTTTAGGGATGCAGTTAAAAGCTAGAATGAGAGATGTGAATGAATTTATTAAAGTATTTTATCTATGGTATTATTATTGGAGTAGCAAATATAATTCCTGGTGTAAGCGGTGGAACCATGGCAGTTGTATTAAATGTTTATGATAGACTTATATCATCAATAAGCAATTTTAAAAACAACTTTAAGAAAAATGCAAGTTTTTTATTACCAATTGTAATTGGTGCAATGTTTGCAGTTTTGCTATTGAGCAAGGGTATAACTTTTCTTTTAGATAATTATTATATGATAACAAACTTTTTCTTTATAGGTATTATTATTGGTAGTATACCAATGGTATATGGCAAGGCAACTGAAGATAGCTTTAAACCTATGCATATCATACCGTGCATAGTAACACTTGGTATAATGCTTGCAACTGTTTATATAATGCCAAGCAGTGGCAATCAGGCTATAGCTACAACACTATCGGCTGGAATATTTATTAAGTTAACTTTAATCAGCGCAGTCGCTGCAGTTTGCATGATTATTCCTGGTATTAGTGGAAGCTTTGTTATGCTTTTATTTGGTGTATACGAAACTATTACAACTGCAATATCAGACTTCAATATACTGATATTAATTCCAATAGGAATCGGGTGCTTAACTGGTATTATTCTTGGCTCAAAGGCGATTGAAAAGGTTTTAAAAAGATACCCTCAAGCAACATATTTCGCAATTTTAGGATTTATGTTTGGTTCAATCCCTGCAATTGTGCAGAAAATTCAAAGCGAGAGTGCTTTTACTGGTGGATGGTCACTTTTAATAGGAATTGCATTTTTGGTATTGGGAATTATGATTTCGTATCTGTTTGCAAATGAAAAATTTAAGGAATTTGTAATAAGTAAGACAAAAAGGAATAAATAAGTTATAGTCAATTAAGGGGTGCGTAGTATGGTTCGTCATATTGTTATGTGGGATTTTAAAGATGAATATTCAGATGAAGAAAAACGCAATAATGCAATAAAAATCAAGACTGAGCTTGAAACTTTAGCTACTCTTATAAGTGGGGTTATAAGTATAGAAGTTATTATTAACCCTTTAACATCAAGCAATAGTGACATGATGTTAAACAGCTTATTTGATAGTGAAGAAGACTTAAATGCTTATCAAGAAAATCCTCATCATATTGCTGCGGCAAAGTTTGTGCGATTAGTCACAACTAATCGCAGATGTATTGATTATATAGAATAACGATATGAAAAAATCCAACCTTTTGGGGTTGGATTTTGATAATGTAACTATTCATTTCGTATGGGCAAGGAGTATTGAGCATTATCTCAATATTTTATGACGCAAATTTAATACTCTATCCTATTAAAGTTTCTACAGCATTAAAAATATCATGTGGAGATTTAACTGGAATATCTGCATCACAGACTTCACTTTGTTCAAATCCGTAAAGGCAACCTATAAAAGGTATATTATTGTGCTTAGCTGCAAGTTTATCATATATTCTATCACCAACCATAGCTGCTTTCTCTGGATTAACCTTATTCAAAAGCAAACATAATGTATCATCTTTGGTCATATCAGGTAGAAGAGGTTGTATGTAATCAATTTTGTCAATTAACTTTAATGCATTTAAAACCATTCTAATATAGCGTTCAGAAGCGTTTGAACAAACGGCAGTTTCATAACCGTTTGATTTTAATTTATCAAGCATTTCGCTAATCCCATCAAATTCACCTGAGTAATCAGCGATAAATTCATATTCGTATTGAGATACTTTTTTTAAGTACTCATATCCAGTTTGCTCATCACATCCATTAAGCAGTCCTTGAACAGCATCTTGACCACGAGCTCCAATTTTCGAAATGATAAATTCATCTGTTTTATCAAATATTCCATATTCGGCTAATGCTTTTTTATGTGCTGGAACTGAATAAAGGTCTGTCTTGTTAAGTGTCCCATCTAAATCAAAAACGACAAGTTTATTATTCTTTTTCATTATAAATCCCCTTAATATGTTAAATTTGTGCATATGTGAGTAGTTCAAATGATTGACTAAGTATCATCCAACTGTAATAGACGATGTGTTACTTTAAAAAATATGATAAACAAAAGATTTTGTACAACATCGATAAAAAGTATCTTATGTCATTATAACAGATTTAACAATGTAATTAATAGAATAAAAATAAACAAAAATAAAAATTGTATTGCAATTAAGATGTAAAAATTATATAATAATATATAATTATAAATAAGTGGGGTGTTAACTTGGAACTACATAGTAGCTTTACAAAATCAACGTTTGGTGGTTTTAAAAAGGATGAAGTTGTGGCTTACATAGATGAAATTGTTTCAAACTATAACGAAGAGATTTCTGAATTTAAAAAAGACACCGCAAATAAAGATAAGCAGATTCAAGAATTAAAGGATATAATTGAACAGCAATACCAAAAAATTGTTATGACAACTGAAGATGCTTCGACACTAACAAAACAGTTAGAACAAAAGTGCTCTGAATATGATATAATGGCAAATAGACTAGAACAAAAGTCTATAGAGCTAGAACAACTTACACTTAATGTAGGTATAGTTAATGATGCAAAGAAATGCGGCAATGCAATTATTGAAGAAGCAAAACTTAAATCAGACGAATTATTAAAAAAGGCTAATTTAGATAGTGAGTGTGCAATTGAAATGTCCAAAAGGCAAGCACAGGCTATTGTGAATAATGCTAACCAACAAGCGCAAAGTATAAAAGAAAACGTTAATGCTGAAATAAAAATAATACAGGAAACTGCTTTGAAAAATTCTCAAGAAACAGAAAAGTTGATAGAGCGAAATAAGGCAAAGGCAGATGCAATTATTGTAAAAGCAAGTGTTGAAGCAAATGAAATATTAAAAAGTGCACAAATCCAAGCGGAAACCATTAAAAAACAAGCTAATATTAATTTTGTTGAAGAACGCGAAAAATATGAAAGTATTATTAGGAGCATAGATGAACAAAAATCAAGTCTTTTGTTATCACTAGATGAAATTAAAACTAAGGTTCAATCTATGAAAGTTATTTCAATTAAAAAGATGCC
>DAMDCT010000042.1:15308-20516 GCA_032091455.1 Oscillospiraceae bacterium
AGAAGGTCACACGGAAACACAGCATACTATGTCACCTTCTGAAATTCTAAGAAAGAAATTTTCTATTTTAAACACAAACTACTAGAGGGGTGTTCGTCATACAGGCAATTAGAGTAAACACAGCGAATTTGAAAAACGAAATATTAGATTTAAAAGTTAATGATAAAGTTCTACTTACAGGCTATATTTATACAGCAAGAGATGCAGCGCATAAATTACTATTAACACAATTAGATAATGGGGTGAATTTGCCATTTGAACTCAACGGTGCTGTTATTTATTATGCTGGACCTACAAAAGCACCAAGACATTTACCAATTGGTTCTTGTGGACCAACAACATCATCACGAATGGATATATTTACTCCACGTCTTTTAGATTTAGGTTTATCGTTGATGATAGGTAAAGGTGAGCGAAATCAAGAGGTTGTTGATTCAATTGTAAAGAACAAAGCAGCATATCTTTGTGCAATTGGTGGTGCTGGTGCGCTTGCTTGCAAATGCATAAAAAGTTGTGATGTAATAGCATATGACTTCTTAGGATGTGAGTCAGTTAAAAAGTTATATGTCGAGGACTTTCCGTTAATTGTTGCAATTGATAGTGAAGGTAATAACATATTTAATAAAAACAAATAATAAAGGAAAATATTAATAGAATTCAACTGAGCATGACAAAATATTTTAACTCAAAGTGCCTTGTCTGCGAAATGAATGAAGCTTAAAGCTTCTTTTTTTATCGATATTCGGAGGGGTAAATGAGCAAAGCAAAAATTGTAAGAGAAAAAGATTTTTATAAAATGCTGTTTTCAATAGCATTGCCGATAACATTACAAAACTTAGTCATATTTTTTACGCAAATGATAGACACAGTTATGCTTGGAGAACTTGGTGATGTATCAATGACATCATCTTCACTAGCAAATCAACCATTCTTTATATTTAACATGATTACATTTGGATTAGCTGGAGGAGCGGCGGTATTAACTGCTCAATATTGGGGCAAAAAAGAGATTAAACCAATCGTTGTCATTATAACTATGATTATAAGATTTGCAATGTTTATTGGATTAATTTTAACAATTGTTGTACTGATAATTCCAAAACAGATTATGTCGATATTCACAAATGATATTAATGTAATTAAAGAAGGAGCTGATTATTTAAGAATTATATGTTTTTCATATGTTTTCTTTGGCTTTTCAGCAACATTTTATCTAGTAATAAGAAGTGTAGAAATTGTAAAGATTGCAGTATTTTCTAATATAGTTGCATTAGTAACGAACGCTTCACTAAATTACATTCTTATATTTGGTCACTTTGGTTTTCCTGCGCTTGGAATAAAAGGTGCTGCTATTGCAACACTAATTGCAAGGCTAATTGAATTTTTAATGGGTGTTATTTATATGTTTTATATAGATAAGAAGTTAAGAATTAAAGTAAAGGACTTTTTCAGAATTGATAAGTTACTAATAGGTGATTTGCTAAAAATAAGCTCCCCTGTTGTTGCTAATGAATTAATGTGGGCATTGGGAATGTCTATGCAGGCAAGCCTTTTAGGAAAGCTAGGTACTGAGGCTGTCACTGCAAACTCTATTGTTAGTGTTGTGCAACAACTTTCCACCGTTGCTGTGTTTGGTGTTGCGAGCGCCGCGGCTGTAACTATTGGTAAAGCAATTGGTGAAGGAGATATGCAAAAGGCAAGAGATAGGGGACATACTTTTAAAATAATTTCGATTCTATTTGGAGTATGTGTAACCATAGTAATATTATTATTAAGAAATGTAGCAATTGATTTTTATAATGTTTCACCAGCTGCAAAAGAATTGGCTCATCAAATGATATATGTTGCAGCAGCAATAGGATTTTTTGTTTCTATTGCTGGTATTAGTATTGTCGGGATACTTCGTGGTGGTGGAGATACTAAATATTCTTTATGGATAGAAGGATTAACGCTCTGGGGAATAGCTGTGCCATGTGCATATTTTTCAGCATATGTCCTTAAGTTGCCAATACCATTAGTTTATTTAATAATGAAAATAGATGAACCTGCAAAAGATTTACTATGCTTAATTAGAATGAAGGGTACGAGATGGCTTAAAAATGTAACTAGAGATGATATTTTAGTAGATTAATTATATTAAAGTGTAGCATAAAAGGAGATTATAATATGTCAAATAATATTTTGAATGTGATTGCAAATAAAATGCATGAGTTTTCAAAAGGACAACGAAGTATAGCTAGTTATATTCTTGGCCACTATGAAAAGGCAGCTTATATGACTGCTTCGAAGCTTGGTCAAGCGGCAGGAGTGAGTGAATCAACAGTAGTTCGTTTTGCATTTGAACTTGGATATGATGGATACCCTGAACTTCAGCAAGACCTTGCAGAAATGATCAAGAACAAACTTACTTCTTTGCAAAGAATTGAGGTTGCGAGTGAGCAAATTGGTGAAGATGATGTGCTGGATAAAGTATTAAATATTGATATAGAAAAGATAAAGAAAACTTTAGATGAAACATCTAGGGAAAGCTTTAATGGAGCAGTTGAGTCAATTGTCGGCGCACAAACAATATATATTCTGGGATCTCGAAGCGCATCTATTTTAGCAAGATTTTTAGCTCTTTATTTCAATATCATGTTTGATAGTGTGAAACTTATCCATACTACTAGTTCAAGTGAAATGTTTGAACAAATTATGCGAATTAATTCAAATGATATTATGATAGGAATAAGTTTTCCACGTTATTCTAAGAAAACAGTAAAGGCATTGGAATTTGCTGCGAATAATGGTGCAAAGGTCGTTGCAATAACGGACAGTGCATCGTCACCATTAGCAAAGAGGGCAGACTTCTTTTTACAAGCGAGAAGTGATATGGCATCTTTCGTTGACTCACTTGTTGCGCCACTAAGTCTTATTAATGCACTTATAGTGGCAGTAGGATTAAAAAAACGAGAAGAACTTAAATATACTTTTAATAAGCTTGAAAATATATGGGATGAATACGATGTATACGAGAAATCAGAGGATAATTAATGAAATATGATGTGATAGTAATTGGCGGCGGTGCGGCTGGGCTTATGGCGGCTTGTACTGCGGCTGAGTATCAAAAAAAGGTATTAATAATAGATAAAAATGACCATCTTGGAAGAAAGCTATTAATAACAGGAAAAGGTAGATGTAACGTTACTAATGATTGTGATACAAATGATTTTATAAAAAACGTTCCAACTAACCCTAAGTTTTTATATAGTTCCATAACTCAATTTACAACTGAGGATACAAAAAACTTTTTCGAAAATTTGGGAGTTCCACTCAAAACCGAACGAGGAAACAGAGTTTTTCCACAATCAGATAAAGCGGCTGATGTATGCAATGCACTTATTAAAAGCTGTAAGCAAAATGGAGTGATAGTGACCAAAGATAGAGTAGTTGCTATACTTCAAGCAGATGGCTGTGTTATAGGCGTAAAATGTGAAAGTGGAACTGAATATAACGCACAAAGCATAATCTTGGCAACAGGGGGCATGTCATATCCGTTGACTGGCTCTAATGGTGATGGCTACACTCTTGCAAAGACACTCGGTCATACAATAACAAAATTAATTCCCTCTTTAGTGCCAATTGTTTCGAAAAATGAATTGTGTAAGGATTTACAAGGGCTTTCATTAAAAAATGTAGAAGTTAGTTTAGTTGATATGCAAACTAATAAAGTTATATATAAAGAACTTGGTGAAATGCTGTTCACTCATTTTGGAGTATCAGGTCCATTAATACTAAGTGCAAGTTCGCATATAAAGGACATTGAACCAAATAGATATGTGTTTAAAATTGATTTGAAACCAGGATTGACAGATGCACAGCTAGATGCAAGAATTCTACGTGACTTTGCAAAGTATGTAAATAAGGACTTTATAAATGGGCTAGGAGAACTTTTACCTAGAAAGATGATTCCGATTATTGTAATGCTTTCAAAAATCCCACCATTTACTAAGATAAATCAAATAACAAAAGAGATGCGAAAAGATTTAGTAGAAGTAATAAAGGGACTTATAGTAGAAATAGATGGATTTAGACCTATTGATGAGGCTATTATAACTACAGGTGGCATTAAAATTAATGAAATACAGCCAAAAACTATGGAATCAAAATTAATAAGTGGGTTATTTTTTGCTGGCGAGATTATTGATGTCGATGGCTATACAGGAGGATTTAATCTACAAATAGCATTTTCAACAGCATATTTAGCAGGAATAAATTGTTAGTTAATTAAGCATATAAGGCTTGAATATATAGATTCATAAAATCGGGTTAAAGGGGGAAATAGTATTTTGTTTAAATCAATAGCAATAGATGGTCCTGCAGGCGCTGGAAAAAGTACGATAGCAAAATCAGTAGCTAACAAACTAGGGTATATTTATGTTGATACAGGTGCGCTTTATCGTGCAATTGGTCTTTATGTGAGTTCAAATGGAGCAGCTACTACTGATGCTAAAAAAGTTGAGGGTATGTTAAACGATGTAAAGGTTGAACTTAAATATGTAAATAACGCGCAGAGAGTGTATCTAAATGGCGCAGATGTCTCAGAAGATATACGGACACCAGACATGTCAATGCATGCCTCTAACGTATCTGCAATTCCTGCTGTGAGAGAGTTCTTGTTTGACTTACAAAGAGATATATCAAAATCAAACAATATAATCATGGATGGTAGAGATATTGGCACGGTTGTATTACCAAACGCTAATGTAAAAATCTTTTTAACTGCAAGCCCTCAAGAAAGAGCGAATAGACGTTATAATGAGCATATGAAAAAAGGTCAACAAGTTGATTATGATGAGTTACTGGCTGAAATAATTCAACGTGATTATAACGATTCTCATAGGGATATTGCACCATTAAAGCAAGCCGATGACGCAATTCTTGTAGATACAACAGGAAATGAATTAGTAAAATCAATCAATATTTTAACTGATATTATAGTGAATAAATTAAATAGAGAATAGTAGGGGGCGTAAGCTATGAGCTTTTATAAGTTTGCTCGTGGCATAGTTTTGTTTGTAATGAGATTCGCGTATAAAATTCGATTTCATGGAGGTGAAAATATGCCAACCGATAGGGGATACATACTTGCAGCTAACCATAGAACGAATATGGATCCATTGTTTATAGGCGTGGGATGCAAAAAAATCGTTCGTTTTATGGCTAAAG
>DAMDCT010000043.1:0-765 GCA_032091455.1 Oscillospiraceae bacterium
GCCTATGAAAGAAAGTACTGTAAAGGCAACAATTACAATTGCCACTACAAAAAACAACGGCTTACCAACACGTTTCATTTACATAGCTCCTTTAGTTAATTTTATACCAATTATATTATTTTTTATTACTAATAATTAGCATTGATAACGCTAATTATATGATAAATATTTGTAAAAGTCAACAAATATTTATACAGATAGCTCAGCATTTTCGCCTAAAATTGCCTTATTTCGTCTTCTGATAGGTTCAATGTACTCTTCTATATACTCTTCGACTTGTTGTACACTTCTACCAACGAAATTTATTGGAACCAAAATTTTGTTTACATCTTCACGTGAAAGATTGAATGCCTTGTCACTACAAATCCTATCGATTAAGTCATTTTCAAGTCCCTGTTCCTTAACAACTTTAGCAGCTTCAATAGAATGAGAACGCAGTCTTTCATGGAGTTCCTGTCTATCCCCACCTTTTTTTACTGCTGTCATCATAATATTCTCAGTAGCCATAAAAGGAAGTTCTTTTAAAACTCGTTGCTCAATAACTTTTGGATAAACAACTAATCCATCACAAATATTCAACATAATATTTAGTATGGAGTCAACTGCAAGAAACGATTCTGCTACTGCAATACGCTTATTCGCACTATCATCTAGTGTTCTTTCAAACCATTGAGTTCCAGCTGTAAATGCAGGATTTAAGCTGTCTATCATAACATAACGAGCAAGAGAAGTAATACGTTCACTTCTCATTGGGTTACGTTTATA
>DAMDCT010000043.1:775-8598 GCA_032091455.1 Oscillospiraceae bacterium
ATTTGATTTGTTTCAAATGGTTCTTCCATCTCTTTGAAGTTTTGCAATATTCTTAAATCGTTAGAGAATTTACTAGTACTTTGAGCTATACCACTTAAAGTTTGAAGTACCTGTGAATCAATTTTTCTTGAATATGTTTGTCCTGAAACAGGAACAACACTCTCGAATCCCATTTCTTTTGCTATATATTCATCAAGCTTATTAATTTTCTTATTATCACCTTCGAATAATTCAACAAAACTTGCCTGAGTTCCTGTTGTTCCTTTTGAGCCTAACAGTTGCAAATTATCTATACGATAGGTAACCTCATTTAAATCCATTAGAAGTTCATTAATCCATAAAGTCGCACGCTTTCCAATAGTTGTTAGCTGTGCCGGTTGTAAATGAGTATATGCAAGTGCTGGTAAAGCTTTATATTCATCTGCAAATTTTGCTAAGAGGTCAATTGTATTTATTAGTTTTCTCTTAATTACCTCTAAACCTCCCTTCATTATGATAATATCAGTATTATCTCCAACAAAGCAAGAAGTTGCACCAAGATGAATTATACCTTTTGCAGATGGACATTGCTCACCATATGCATAAACATGTGACATAACATCATGACGTACTTGTCTTTCACGTTCTTCCGCTATATCATAGTTTATGTTGTCAAGGTTTTTTTCCAATTCTTCAACTTGTTCATTAGTTATTGGAAGACCTAACTTCATTTCAGCTCTTGCAAGAGCCAACCATAATCTTCTCCACGTTTTAAATTTCTTATCAGCAGAAAAAATATACTGCATTTCATCACTTGCATACCTTGTACTAAACGGACTTTCATATTTATCTCTCATTGTTATCTAAAAACCTCCCAGTTAGTTTTTATGTTATTGTATTTTTATATTTTACCATAAAACCTCTCTATAAACAAGTGAAATATGCTGTATTTAATTATTGATTTAGATTATAAATTTCCTTTATTCATCCTATTGTTAAATATCATGTTGATTTGTAGCAGCTTGATTATTTTTCATACTAAAATATGTTTCTAGAAGCATATTTCCTATGTCACTTGATTGATAAAATTCTGCAATTATGTTAACATACTTTTGAAGATTTTCAGGCGATAATTCTATTACGTCTATATAAGGTGAATTTTCAAACTCTTTTAAAACAGAATACTTTGTTAATTTATTTGACATTATAAATTCCTTCTTTCTTTTTACATAACAAAAAAGACCTAGTCCAAAGACTACGTCTAAAATAATTGGTTATATAAAAATACAATCACCCTATATTTTCTACGTGCGTAGAATACAAATTATATTAGTATTCTAGTATATTTAAGCTTACTTGAAAAAGCAGTATGTCTTATGCTATTAAGTTACTCGACTTCCTCAGTCGTAATATATCTCTTTCCATAGTTATTATATAAAACGTCAACAACAATTTGTGTAATCTTTAAAATCAAAGCTATACCGCCAATAAAGCATATTATTTTAATTAAGTGTTTCATATATAATACTCCTTTATTTGTTAATAATAATATATTAACAAATAAAGGAGTATAAATCAAGTAGTATATTGTAAATTTTTTCTATCTAAGAATCTTCTCATATAGTCTATTCTTATTTAATATCATCATTAATGGTACACCCATGCCATAGCAAACAACAGCTTGCCCAATAAGCACCGTAACCATATTAGTAATTAATATTTTAGATTCCAGTGAACCCATAAAGAAATAGGAAATCTCAAAACCAACTATAACTGCATTAATTAGCACTGGTGGAAGTGGTGCAAATAAATATTTAATCCATTTATTTGGTGACTTTCCAATGTAATATGTTAGAATTGCAGCAATTAATGTTGCGCTTGTTCCAAACAATGCATCCACAAGACCTACAGGATTTACCCCTATAAAAAAGCCAATTAAATTTGCTAATGCACACCCAAGTGTTAGTCCTGGAATTGCTGTTGCTGCAAAAACAGGTAATATGGTTAATACCTCGCTTACTCTGTACTGAATTGCGCCGAATGACATGTAAAATGTTGCAAATGTTATTGCCGCGTAGATTCCTGCAATCATTGCAGTTTGGGTCATTTTTTTCGTTTTGTTCATCTTTCTTTAGTTTGAATTAACTCAAACTATTACCTCCTCGTAGTTTTATTTTTAGTCAGGAACTTGCGACTGACTACAGGCTTTGCCTGCTACCCCATTTTAAATTTGTATGAATTATATAAATTCCATGAGGACGACTTAGTATATCATAATATAAAAACTGCTGTCAAGCATTCGCATGACAGCAGTTTTAGTATTACATTTTATTGTTCATTAATTCCACAGCATTTTTTGTATTTTTTCCCGCTTCCGCAAGGACAAGGATCATTGCTTCCTATTTTTTCTTTTCTTACAGGTTGCTTTTTAACTGATTTGTCAATATCGCCATGTACTGCCATAGTAGGTTTTGCTACTTGTTCACGTTTAACATCATTCTCGTTTTGGAATCTAACTGTTAATAACATTTTTACTGTATCTTCTCTGATTGAAGAAATCATCTCATCAAACATATCAAATCCTTCCACTCGATATGCTACTACAGGATCATGTTGACCATATGCACGTAAATATATGCCCTTTTTCAACTCGTCCATAGCATCAATGTGGTCAACCCACTTAGTATCAACATTTTTAAGAAGTACAACACGCTCAAGTTCACGCATTGTCTCTTCACCAAATTCATTTTCACGACTTTGATATATATCTTGAGCTCTTTTTACTAAATCATTAATAATGTCTTCTCTGCTTAAATCGGCAAGTTCATTTATGCTGTATTTCATGTCATCCTTAGTTGTTAGTAATCCCAAGAAATGGTCACGAAGTCCTTCCATGTTCCAATTATCATGAATATCGTTATCGGCCAAGTATACGTTTACATCTTGAGTGATGTTTTCTTTAATCATTGTTTGAATAATATCTTTTAGGTTATCATTATTTAACACTTTAGCACGTTGACCATATATTATTGCACGTTGATTGTTCATTACATCATCAAATTTAAGCACATTTTTACGAATACCAAAGTTTCTACCCTCGACTTTACGTTGTGCTGATTCAATTGAATTTGTCAATATTTTAGTTTCTATTGCCTGGTTTTCATCAACATTTAGCCTAGTCATTAATCCTTGTATGCGTTCTCCACCAAATAAACGCATTAAGTCATCTTCTAATGATATATAGAAACGGCTTGCACCAGGGTCGCCTTGACGTCCGGCACGACCTCTTAACTGATTATCAATACGTCTTGACTCGTGTCGTTCTGTACCAATGATATATAAACCACCTGCTTCTTTAACTGCATCTGCTTCAGGTTTAATTTGTTCTTTGAAATTTTTATTTAAATCAGCATATTCTTTTCTTAATGCAATTACTTCTTCATCATCTGTTTCACTAAAGCTTGTTGCTTGTGCAATTTGCTCATCTGTATAACCTTTTTTACGTAATTGAGCAATAGATAGATATTCAGCATTACCACCAAGCATAATATCAGTACCACGACCAGCCATATTTGTAGCTATGGTAACAGCGCCTTTTTTACCTGCTTGTGCAACAATTTCAGCTTCTTTTTCATGCTGTTTCGCATTTAAAACTTCATGCTTTATCCCTCTGCGTTTTAACATTGAACTTAGAAGTTCTGATTTATCAATTGTTACAGTACCAACTAAAACTGGCTGACCTTTTGAGTGACATTCAATTATTTGTTCAATAACAGCATTGAATTTTGCTTGCTCAGTTTTATAAATAACATCATCATAATCTTTTCTTATTGATGGCATATTTGTAGGAACTTCAATAATATCAAGTTTATATATTTCACTGAATTCTGCTTCCTCTGTTAAAGCAGTACCTGTCATACCTGAAAGTTTCTCATACAATCTGAAATAATTTTGGAAAGTTATTGTAGCAAGTGTTTTTGATTCTCTTGCAACTTGTACGCCTTCTTTTGCTTCAATTGCTTGATGTAATCCTTCATTGTAGCGTCTACCTACCATTAGACGTCCTGTAAATTCGTCAACAATTAAGATTTCTCCATCTTTTACAACGTAGTCAACATCATTTTTCATAATACCGTATGCTTTGATTGCTTGATTAATATGATGTTGAATAGTTAGATTTTCAGAATCCATTAAATTTTCAATATTAAAATAACTTTCAGCTTTTTTTACACCATGAGGTGTTAATGTAACTGTTCGTGACTTCTCATCAACAATGTAATCTTCTTCTACATCATCGTCATGTTGCTTTGTATCTTGTTCTATTACTCTGTGAGCAGAAAGTCTTTTTGCAAATTTGTCTGCAAAAGTATACATATCAGTTGACTTATCGCCTTGTCCTGAAATAATAAGCGGAGTTCTTGCTTCATCAATTAAAATTGAGTCAACCTCATCGACAATTGCATAGTGAAATTCTCTTTGTACTTTTTCTTTTTTATAAGTTACCATGTTATCTCTAAGATAGTCAAAACCTAGTTCATTATTTGTTGCATAAGTAATATCGGAATCATATGCAATACGCTTTTCTTCATTTGTCATATCATGCAAAATAATACCTACTGATAGACCAAGATATTTATAAACCTTACCTACCCACTCAGACTGATATTTAGCAAGATATTCATTGACTGTTACTACATGAACACCTTTTCCTAATAATGCATTTAAATATGCTGGCAACATTGCAACAAAGGTTTTACCTTCACCTGTTTTCATTTCAGCAATTCTTCCTTGATGTAAAACTACACCACCAACAACTTGCACAGGGAAATGCTTAATTCCAATTACACGCCATGAAGCTTCCCTACAAACAGCAAATGCATCTGGAAGTATATCGTCAATAGTTTCTCCGTTTTGAAGTCTTTCCTTCAAAATTTCTGTTTGAGCTCTAAGCTCTTTACTACCCATTGACTGATATTTTTCCTCTAAATCAAGAACACGTTGCTTAATTGGTTCAATTTTAGACAATTCTCTTTTGCTATACGAACCAAATATTTTTTCTAAAAATGCCATTATTACACCTCATATATAATATTTTATAATAAATTTCCACTAAACATTTCTTATTATATAGGTATTATCAATATCTTTCAAGACTTTTTTATTAACAAATATACAAAATGGGAATTTTTATAATTAAAATTGAAATAATAATTAAAAAGAATCTATAAAACATAATAAAATTCGTTAAAAATATAACAGCTTTACTATTGATTTAATTATAATTATTTATTATAATGTAATTAGCGTAAAACACGTTAATAATGTTTCTAGCTTATTATTCAAATTTAATAAGCTAGTCTTATTATGTGTTAAAGAGTGAATTCTTTTTAAAAGCATCATAATTTAACACAGGAATTTTTATATGGCTTAACTTTAATTGGGTTAAGGCGAAAGGAGTAGAAATATGAACTATTCTCATGAAGTAGAGAGAATGTGTACTCTCACAAAAGGTCCAAAGCATGGTCCTGCACCAATTCCTGAAGAAGGAAAATGGGTAAAGGCATATGAAGTTACTGATATTTCTGGTTTATCTCATGGTATCGGTTGGTGTGCACCTCAACAAGGTACATGCAAATTAACACTAAACGTTAAAAATGGTATAATTGAAGAGGCTTTGGTTGAAACTCTTGGTTGTTCTGGTATGACTCACTCTGCTGCAATGGCTGGTGAAATTCTTACTGGTAAAACAATCTTAGAAGCACTTAACACTGACCTAGTATGTGATGCTATTAATGTTGCTATGAGAGAAATCTTTTTGCAATTAGTTTACGGCAGAACTCAAACTGCATTTTCTGAAGGTGGATTGCCAATCGGTGCTGGACTTGAGGATTTAGGAAAAGGTCTTCGCTCACAAATTGGTACAATCTTTGCAACAAACGCTAAAGGTGTTCGTTACATGGAAATGGCTGAGGGATATATTCTTAAAGTTGCTTTAGATGATAACGATGAAGCGATTGGTTATCAATTCGTTAGAATGGGAAAAATGCTTGAAGATATTCGTCATGGCGTTGACCCTACTACTGCATACAACAATAATATCGGAACTTATGGCCGCTTTGAAGATGGCGTAAAAATAATTGACCCTCGCGAAGAATAATTTTTAAAAGTAAAAGGAGGTATATATAATGGCTCAATTTGAAAGTAAAGAAAGAAGAATGCCAAAAATCGAAAAATGTTTAGCTGAATATGGTTTTGCTACCATTGATGAAACTAAAGATTTTTGTTTGGATAAAGGCATCAACGTAGAAGATATAATTAAAGGTGTTCAACCTATCGCATTTGAGAATGCAGTTTGGGCATACACATTAGGAACTGCTATTGCACTTAAAAAAGGAATTACAAAAGCTGCTGAGGCTGCTGAGGCTATCGGTCTTGGTCTTCAAGCATTTTGTATTCCTGGTTCTGTTGCAGAACAACGTGACGTTGGTATTGGTCATGGTAATCTTGGCGCAATGCTACTAAAAGAAGAAACAAATTGTTTCTGCTTTTTAGCAGGTCACGAATCATTTGCGGCTGCTGAAGGTGCTATCGGTATCGCAAGAACTGCAAATAAAGCTAGAAAAGCTCCTCTAAGAGTTATTCTAAACGGTTTAGGCAAAGATGCTGCTTACATTATCTCTAGAATAAACGGTTTTACTTATGTTGAAACTGAATATGATTTTGGTACTGGCGACCTAAAAGTTGTTAGAGAAGTTCCATTCTCTAAAGGTGAAAAGGCTGCTGTTAGAGTATTTGGCTGTAACGATGTTCTAGAAGGCGTTGCTATAATGAAGATGGAAAAAGTTGATGTTTCTATTACTGGTAACTCAACTAACCCTGTTCGTTTCCAACATCTTGTTGCTGGAACATATAAAAAATGGTCTATGGAAAATGGAGTTAGATATTTCTCTGTTGCTTCAGGTGGCGGAACTGGACGTACATTACATCCAGATAACGTTGCTGCTGGACCTGCTTCTTATGGTTTAACTGACTCTATGGGTCGTATGCATGGTGACGCTCAATTTGCAGGTTCTTCTTCAGTTCCTGCTCACGTTGAGATGATGGGACTAATCGGTATGGGTAATAACCCAATGGTTGGTGCTACTGTTGCTTGTGCAGTTGCTGTTGAGCAAGCTAATAAGTAATTAAATCTGCAAACTTAGTCAAAGCCCCCTGTAAAGAAATATTCTTTACAGGGGGCTTTTTAACTTCTACACTTAATACGAATGGCATTATAGCTGTAAAGAATAATTCTTTACAGCTATAATTAATCATATATTTACTAGTTTTTTGCTAGACTGTTTAAAAAATACTCTTCTCGTAAAATTGAATAACATAAATCATCATAGATTTCACCATTATACATCTGATATGAACATCTTAATCTTCCTTCAAATACAAATCCACACTTTTCTATAACACTTTTTGAACGTTCATTAAAAGGAAAGTGATAAATCGCAACAAGCACAGAACCTGCTTCCTCAAATGCATATTGTAATACTCTCTTTACAGCTTCAGTCATTATTCCCCTACCCCAATATTCTTCTGACATGCTGTATCCCAGCAAGTTTGCATTAGCAACTCTACGCTTAACATCATTTTTCATTGAGATAGAACCTATTACTTTGTTATTTTGTTTATATACAATTGCCCAATCATTATCATGCTCGATGAAACTGCTTAGTATATCTTCAGATATATCTTTACTAACGTGCGGTTCAAACCCAGCGTTATTTCCTACATTAGGATTTTTTGCATATTCATAAAAATCGTCAAGATCATCTTGTTTGAATTTTCTTAGTACT
>DAMDCT010000043.1:8608-16738 GCA_032091455.1 Oscillospiraceae bacterium
TAATTATTTTACATTAACATTAGCTTAAATTATTTATGATCATTATTCCTTATTTCGGCTCTTTTAATTTTTCCGCCTAGAGTCTTTGGTAGTTCATCAACGAATTCAATTATTCTTGGATATTTATATGGAGCAGTTACTTTTTTAACGTAATTTTGAAGTTCTTTTTTAAGTTCATCATTTCCCGTATATCCATTAGCAAGTACGATAGTTGCTTTAACAACTTGTCCTCTTACTGGGTCAGGAGAAGCTGTAATCGCACATTCAACAACAGATTTATGTTCCAAAAGTGCACTTTCAACCTCAAACGGACCAATTCGATAACCAGAACATTTTATAACATCATCATTTCTACCAACAAACCAGTAGTATCCATTTGAGTCACGCCATGCTACATCGCCTGTATCGTAATACTTACCTCCAAGATTTTTCTTTGTTAAGTCTTCATCATGAAAATATCCAGTAAACAATCCTGTTGGCATTTGTGTATCTATATCCATAACTACAATTGTACCTTCATCACCATCTTCACAGACATTTGATTCAGCGTCTATTAGCTGAATATTATATAAAGGTGAAGGTTTGCCTGTTGAACCAGGCTTTGGATCGAACCATTGGAAGTTTGCAAGCATAACAGAGGACTCGCTTTGTCCAAATCCCTCACATAGCTTTAAGCCAGTTAGTTCATGCCACTTTTTGAAAACCTCAGGATTTAATGGCTCACCAGCAATACAACAATGCTTTATGCAAGATAAGTCAAACTTAGTGACATCCTCTTGTAACATAAATCTAAACATAGTAGGCGGTGCGCAAAACGTTGTAACCTTATGTTTAGTAATCATATCAAGTAGTTTTAGCGGTATGAATTTGTCCATATCATATGCAAATATAACTGCTCCACAAATCCATTGACCATATATTTTGCCCCATCCAAACTTAGCCCAACCAGAATCAGATACACTCATATGTAGCTTATTTTCTTGTACCTGTTGCCAATATTTAGCCGTTACAATATGTCCTAATGGATATGAGAAATTGTGTTGTACCATCTTTGGCATGCCCGTTGTTCCTGATGTAAAGTAAACAAGCATAATATCATCCCATTTTGTTGAAAGCTCGCCTGTTGGACGTTCAAAAACATCAGAATACTTTGCAATTTCATCCTCAAAATCTAACCATCCATCACGTTGTTCTACTACAAGTATGCGATTTTTTAGAGTTGGAGCCTCTGGAAGTGCTTGTTCTACTTGTGACAAAACAAATTCATCATTAACACAAATAACTGTGCATATCCCAGCTGCATTTGCACGATACGCAATATCTTTTTTTGTAAGTTGTAATGACCCAGGTATTAATGTTGCACCTATTTTATGTAAAGCAGTAGCGCAAACCCAATATTCCCATCTACGACGTAAGATAAGCATTACTACAGAGCCTTTTTTTATGCCTATATCCTTAAAAAAGTTTGCAGCCTGATTTGATAATCTTTTTATATCACTAAATGTGAATGTTTTTTCCTCATCATTGTCATTACACCATACAAGTGCAATTTTATCTTTCTCAGCATCAGCCCATGCATCTACAATATCAAAACCAAAATTAAAATCATTTGGTACATTTACAGTATAATTTTCCTTAAAATCTTCATATGAGTTAAATTCAGTTCTGGGTAAAAATCTATCTAACAGCATCTTTTCATTCTCCTTGTTTCATGTCTAGTTGTATTTATAATATATATAAAATCTTTAAGTTACTATTCTGCGATAATTGTTAAAAATTTAGCTTTAACATTTCCAACACATTTTTGTCCATGTAAGTGCATTGGATTAAAATATATAGAATCACCTTTTGAAAGTATTAGTTCTCTATCATCAAATGTAACAGCTACAGTTCCTTCCAAGATAAGATTAAATTCTTGTCCTGCATGTGTGACTAATGCCGCAGGCTCATCTGATGGATCAAGTGTTACAAGTAGTGGTTGCATAATTTTATGGCTATATCTAAACCCTAAATCCTCAAATCTGTAGCCTGGGTAACGACTAACACTTTTACCCTCACCATTCTTAACAATGTGATATGTATTTAATTTTGCGCCAACTCCAGTTACTATTTCTGTAAAGTCGACTCCAAATTTATTTGCAATTTCATATATAACGCTAATTGGAATATTAGCACCATCAATTTCATAATCCATATAGACTCGAAGGTCAATTCCAAGTTCTGCGGCAAGCTGTTCTTGAGTATATCCGCAGACATCCCTTAATTCTCGTATTCTTGCAGCAATTTCATTTAGTTCTTTTTTCATGTTCTATCAACCTTTCTAAGTTTTATAT
This sequence comes from Oscillospiraceae bacterium, assembly GCA_032091455.1. Lineage (GTDB taxonomy): Bacteria > Bacillota > Clostridia > Oscillospirales > Ruminococcaceae > Paludihabitans. The sequence continues at coordinate 10,942 of DAMDCT010000043.1, forward strand.
TCTTATATATTAACACAAATTTTGTCGAAATGTCTACATTAATACAACATTTTATTACATAATTTAAAAGCAATTATATCATCGTAGCATTTTTATTAAAATTTTAAACTGAATTTATCCAGTTTGTGTAAACTTTGCAATAATAAAAAAACAAAAGCAATGGCTTATACTGTTAAATCGGCCATTGCTTTTGCTTATATCTATTTTTAACTTCTTATAACATTAACATTATCTTTCTTATTATTACCATCATTTCTTTTTGAAATAATATGTGCAATAACAACCACAACTCCACTTATGAGTAAAAATACATAAAAACTAATTCCCCTACTAAGTAGCATTGCTGATGTAATTATTCCACTTGAAAAAAATGTTTTAAATAACATTATAAAACCGCCCTCAGATGCGCCAACTGCACCAGGTAAAGGGAGTGATGATACTGCAATAGTTAGTATTGCTTGTAAGAAAATAATATTCATTGCTGAAAAATTGCTAAGTCCAAAAGCTTTATATACAAAGAAAGGCACACTATACATAGCTGTTAGTTGGACTATCGTTATTAAGAACACCTTTATTACTGCAATTTTATTTTTTCGTATAACTAATACACTTTGCTTATACTCTTCAACTTGATGTTGTAAATTCAAACTAGCTTTATCAATATCTTTTACTATTCTAATTTTGTGTAGAAATTTCATAGTGCCATTAACAACTTTATACACAAGATTTTTTGAATAGATTGCACAAACTATAAATATTATAATTACAATATTAATCACAAATCCATACAAAAGTAGTATCCAAATTGAACTAGCTTTTTGAATAATAAATGATGGATTAATCATAAAAGCTAATATCGCATAACATACCATAGTTATTTGATATACAACTATTGTAATTAGAATTGTAAGCGAGGAAAAAGATATATTTATATTGTCTTTTTTCATATAATACATTTGCATAGGTTGTCCACCAGACGCAGATGGAGTAATTGAACTAAAATAAAATCCAATAAAAGAGTACTTTAACGATCTTAAGAATGGTACTTTTTGCCCGAATGTGTTGAAAATAATTTTGAAATTAAGAGCCTCACACGATATGAATAATAGTACTGCTAATAACCCCAACACAATATAAATTGGATTAACGGTTTTAGTTGTGCTGATAAGCTCGCCAATATTTTGGTCTTTTAATAAAAAATAAAATGTAAATACTACAAGCCCCAGAAGTATCATAATACTTAGCCAATAGCTTTTCTTCTTATCTTCTTTATCTTTATGGGTAGTTTCTATATTATCCATTAATATCTCCTAATTTGGTAAAATTAAATCCTGTTTCTTTAAGAAAAGGAATAGTCGTTTCAAGTGCAGTTATTGTACGTTTAGGTGCATTATCTTCACCCCTACCGTCATGCAGACAAATAATTGAGCCGTTATCTACTCTTTTCATTAAACGATTTGAGATATCATGTGATGTTAATGAACTTTTCCAATCTTGCGCCATTACATCCCATAAAATAATATCTAGTTTATAACGTTTAGCATATATCAACGTGAAAATATTAATATGACCCCATGGTGGTCTAAAATATTTTATCTCATATCCATGCTTTTTAATAATTTGCATTGATGTATCGAAATCTTTTTTTGTATAAAAATACCCTTTTAAAAGTGCATTTTTATGTTCTAACGAATGCAATCCAAGTGTGTGCCCCTCATTAATTATTCTGTCAACAATACAAGGGTATTTTTGGACACTACGAGCTAAAATGAAAAAAGCAGCTTTTACATTTTGTTCTTTTAGTAAATCAAGTAATTTCTCAGTATGAACAGGGTCTACTCCGTCATCAAATGTTAGCAATATATTCTTTGTATTACCTAAATTTTTCAAAGCATTAGTTTTGAAAAATTTAAAATAATAAGTTGGAAAAATACAATATAATAAATATAAAGCTATAATTACAATACCAACTATAATTATTATACTATACATTAAGCCACCTCAACTATTTTAAGATTACTTATGACATTAATAATAAAATCATGGTTTACAGCACTTTTAATACCAGCCATATTATTTTTCATTTTCTTAAGTTTTAAATCATCACTTAGAATATTTATAGCTTTAGTAGCAATATCCTGATATTTGTCCCATATAATTTCTCCAATACCTTTATTTTCAATATAAAACGCATTGTTTTTTTCTTGTTCCAAAAATGGATACAACACAAGCATTGGTAATTCCGAATAAATTGTTTCAAAAACAGTTATTCCACCTGCTTTTGAAATAATAAGATCCGCTTTATTCATATATTCATTTACTTTGTCTGTATAACCAATGACTTCTATATTATCATATTTTCCGTGTAATTTATTATACTCTTTCTTATTATTCCCCAATATTACCGTTACTTTAAGATTTTTAGTTCCATTCAATTTTTCGTAAAAATCACTTCCAACTGGAATTAGCCCAAGACCCCCACCCATAATTAGGAGATTCTTATAATTATTTTTTATTTGACTATTTTCCACTAAATTACTATTCTTAAATTGCTGATTCACAGGTATACCACTTATTAGAATAGATTCAGCTTTAACTCCACTTTGTATTAAATTATCTTTAACGCTCTCCGTAGCCACAAGATAGATATTAGTGTGAGAGCTTATCCATTCGTTGTGGGTGCTTATATCGGTTATACATGTAACAAGAGGCAATTTGCTATTTGTTTTCTCTTTATATTTTGAAACAATTCTTGAACAAAGAGGCAGTGTTGATATTATCACATCTGGTTTTTTCACTTTAATTAATTTATCGATTTTATTTACGAAAGCATCAGTAAATGGTAGCGTCGCATCAAATTCGTCACTATTTTTATATACAAAGTTATATAGAAAATTTGCTTTACTCACAAGTAGCTTAAATCCTCCATAGATTGCTTTATGAAAATTAGGCATAGTATATTCAAATATGTCCGTTATAGATACATCAGCATTATAAAACTCTTTTTCTATCTGCTGTTTGATTGAAAGTGATGCAGAATAATGCCCCATACCAAATCGTCCTGTTAATATTAAAATATTCATCTATTTTACCTCTTTTTTTATATTAAATAATGTAATAATTTTTTATTTGTATTATTGTACTCATTTAATAATACAATAATACAATAATATTTTGATATTGTCAATGCTTTATTTAAACTAATAAAAACATAATGCTATTTTCAATTTCTTTACTTAATAATAAGATATTTTTTTCAGATAATCCATCGATTAGTATTACATCAGACTTACACTTTTGTAACATTAAATAATTTTTATGGTTTAATGAAAGTCACTATATATTAAACGATTTAAATATTGTTTTATCTTCAAAATATAAAAAAGCAAGAGATGAAAGATTAACTCTCAACTCTTGCTTTTTTATATTTTAGGTGGAATTCTACTTTATATATCCATTCTCTTAATTCATAAATGCAGTCTTTTCTTCAACTCCATTTTCATACTTTCGCCTTCAAAAATCAGAAGAGCAGTAAAGGAAATGATACTTGCGACAATGCAAATTAAAGTTGGATACAATACATTTAATAAGCCAGTCAGTAAAAATACAATAGGAATAATACCAAAAAAACTATTAATTATTAAATATATAATATAATCATCGATTTGGACTTTCATTATTTTTGATATAATTCCCATCGCTAGCATTGCAGACACACATATTATAGGAATAACGTAATCCAATGACCAACCATGCCATTTTGTAAATACGTCCCAAATTACGGATAAAATTGAGACAAGCATTAGTTGATACATAATGGTTTTTAAAGGATTAGTACGCTTATGAATAATTGTATAAATACTAATCCAAAGACACATAATTCCACCAACCACAAATAACGACCACCAACCTTTTTGTGGTAGCATAATATTTATTGCAACAGTGATAACACCACACGAAATAGAAATAAACATAATTAATTTAAACAAAAAACTATATTGTTTGTAAATCGTAGAAACAAACGGAAAAGTATCTATTTGGTTTTCATCATTCCCAGATAAAACTCTTTGACATAGTGGGCAATGAGTTTTTTTATCAGTTATTGTCACTTTGCATTTTTCACAGTATTTCATATACTCATCACATCCTATTCATCATTAATTTGATTTGAAGTTACTTCAATAGGGATGCCCATTTCAGTTAACCGTCTAAAAAAATGTTTTTGTATTTCTGTTCCACTATAAGCAGATGAAAAAGTAACTGTAAGATTATTGTTAAAAGAACACATGCAAATTTGAATAATATTCGTACTCACAAAAACATCAAATAATCGAATATAAGGATTTAACTCATCAGGCATATCAATTTTTCCTATATTAGATAAAGATGCTGTTCTTTCTTTTTCAGAAAGACGATTTGCTATTCTCATAATAAAGTCCTTAATAAATAAAGGTACTGGCCTAGCAAATATATTATTTTCTAATGCAGACAACGAATTCATTCTTAAGCTTAATTGTTCTACTTTCAATTCATCTTTAAGGCATTCGCTGATATGTTTCAACACTAAATCAAAATCTTCGTTGTAATCTTTGAAATCATATCCAACACTTATAACACTAAAAAAATTACGAACAGTTTCAGAGTGAAAATACTTTCTCAAATTCACTGGAACTACAAGTGCAATAGGCCGTTTTCTATCTCTAACCGCCATCTCATCATTTATTGAACACAAAAAAATTGATGCAAGTAAAACTGTTATCGTAGTTTTTTGTTTCCGTTTGAGTAATATTTCTTAAAACTATCATCCATTTTCTGGGTATCTGACGCATCATAATCAATTAATGAACTTTTGTTTTCAAATTTTTCCGGATGCAATTTTGTAATATAGTGATAAACCAAAGAACGTAAAAACTGCAATGCTCCTGTTCCATCAGACAATGCATGATATACTTCTAGATTTATCCTTTTATTATAATAAGTAACTTCAAACAACAAGTTCTTTTTATTATGAATATACAGAGGACTGCATGGAGGTTTTTCTTCTTCTTTTACTATTGGCTTTATTGTGCTTGCTTCAAAGTAATACCAAAACAGACCCTTCTTTAATATAGAATTATAAACAGGGAAATCAACTATTGTTTGATCTAAAGATTGCTGTAAAACAGTTGGGTCTATTTGATCATACAATTCACAAGCAAAACGGAAAACTTTCGTATCCCGCTTATTGCTAGTTGAAGGGAATATTTTAGCTGCGTTATCCAATTTGCTCCATGATGCAATTTTCTTCCTCACTTTAGTCCACCTCTCCTAAAAATCTATTTATAACTTTATAACAATATCTTACTTGTGGAAATTTGGGTGGCAAAGAAAAAAAACCATGCAATGAGTCTAGAATTCGATGCATCTCAACGTTATTACATGCATGTTTTAATTTTTTACCGTACATTTCCCCTTCATCACGCAGCGGATCATATTGTGCTGTTATGATTAGGGTATTTGGTTGATTTGAAAAATCAGTAGCCAAAAGAGGTGCAAAATATGGGTTAGTTAAATCATCATCACTATTTTTATATAAATCCAAATAATCACAAATTTTTTTAGATGTTAAAAGAAAATCAGTGCCATTTTCTTTTATTGAAGGAAATGGTGATGAATCAGAATGATTATTGTAAGTTGCGGGATAAAATAAAATTTGGCGGTGAATACTAAACTCTCCCCTATCACGTGACATTAAAGATACCGCAGCGGCAATATTTCCACCCGCACTGTCCCCTATTATTGTTATATCATTTGGCGT
>DAMDCT010000043.1:16771-20394 GCA_032091455.1 Oscillospiraceae bacterium
AGTCAATATAGCCATGTTAGCACAAACTTTATTATAACTATCTATGTTACCAGTTACCCAACCCCCACCGTGAAAAAATATTAAAATTTTATGATGTTCCTTTGTTTTAGGAAAAAAAATTCTTACAGGTATATCATGGTCACCAAATGAAACTTTATGATCCCAAGTCTTATAAAATGGCTTAAGATAATGATGATGTGTTACATTAATTACTTGACGTTCAAGCTTGTAATTATTTTTTATATCAATATCAGGATAAGACAGTGCTTTTAATGCAGCAAGCATTACTTTGTTGATAGCCATGTATTAACCTCCGTTCATATCATTTTTTGCATTTGAAATTCGAACAAATATATGCTTAGTATATCATAAAATCCAAACAATTACTATATAAAGAAACCATTATATACACTTTTTATTGTCATTAATTCTTATTGGCAAATTTACTTAAGTGTTTAGTTATAATAAAAAACCCACATTCTAAGTTTTGTTTAGAATGTGGATTTTTAACAGTATTAACATTGTATATTTAAATTTTACTTATTTTCCACCCAATAACTCACATAGTAAGTCAGTGTATGCTGTTGGATCATCAATTGAGAAACCAGCAATTAACAGTGATTGTTGATATAGCATTTCACTAATCTTTTTCGCACGTTCTTTATCATTTTCATATGCATCCTTAAGCATAGTGAATATAGGATGTTGTGAATTTAGCTCTAATATTCTGTCAGCTTTCATCTGGTCATCTGATTTAATTTGGGCAAAGTATTTCTCCATTTCTAAAGTAATAGAACCATCACTAGATAGATATACCGGATGACTTTTTAACTTTTCAGAAATCCTAACTTCTTTTACTTTACCAGATAAGCTATCTTTCATAAAATCAAAAAGCTCTTTGTTCTCTTTAGTTTGCTCTTGAGCAGTTTCACAATCCTCTTTGTCAATGACATCATTGCTGTTGACAGATTTCAAATCTTTTCCATCAATTTCGCGCAATATATTCATTACAAAATCATCTACTTCATCTGTTAAGTAAAGAATCTCATAGCCTTTATCTTTAAATAATTCAGTTTGTGGTAAACGATCTATTTTAGTAACAGTTTCCCCACAAGCATAGTAAATAAATTTTTGATCTTCTTTCATACGAGAAATATATTCAGCCAAAGTGACCGGTTTTTGCTCAGTTGATGAGTAGAATAATATAAGGTCTTTTAGGTTATCTTTATTAGCACCATACTCATTTACGATACCATATTTTAATTGAATACCAAACTGTTTAAAGAATTCTTGATATTTTTCACGATCATTTTCAAGCATTTTAGTTAATTCACGCTTAATTTTCTTTTCAATACTTGATCCTATTACTTGCAATTGACGATTTTGTTGTAACATTTCACGAGAAATATTTAAAGACAAATCCTGTGAATCCACAACGCCACGAACGAAACGGAAATGTTCAGGAATTAAATCAGAACATTTATCCATTATCAATACGCCACTCGAATATAGCTGTAATCCCTTTTCATATTCTTTAGTAAAGTAGTTATGTGGTGTATGAGTTGGAATAAATAGTAGTGATTCATATGATACAACACCCTCAGTGCTAATATTTATTCTACTAATTGGATCTTCATAATCAAAGAATTTTTCTTTGTAAAATTGGTTGTATTGCTCGTCAGTAACTTCACCTTTTGGCTTGTGCCAAATTGGAACCATGTCATTTAGAGTTTCGTTTTCAGTATAAGTTTCATATTTTGGTGCATCATCATTATCAGTGCTGTTTTCAACAGGACGAGATTTTTCAACATCCATTTTTATTGGATAACGAATATAATCAGAGTATTTTTTCACCAATCCACGCAATGTATATTCATTCAAAAATCTTGAATATTTTTCATCATCAGTATCTGTCTTAAGTTTCATAATAATGTCAGTACCGACTGTTTCCTTTTCACATTCAGTAATAGTATACCCATCCTCACCGGATGAAACCCATTTATATGCAGTATCAGAACCATAAGCACGACTAATTACAGTTACCGTTTCGCTTACCATGAATGCTGAATAAAATCCTACTCCAAATTGACCAATAATATCAATGTCATTTGGTGTTATTTCAGTTTCAGCCATGTCTTTCTTAAATTTAAGAGACCCACTCTTTGCTATTACTCCCAAATTGTCTTCTAAAGCTTGAGAGTCCATACCGATACCATTATCGGATAAAGTTAAAGTGTTTGATTCTTTATCTACAATAATATTAATTGCTAGGTTCTCACGATTAACTGACATCTTATCATTAGTTAGTGACAAATAACACAACTTGTCCATTGCATCACTTGCATTTGAAATAAGCTCTCGCAAAAATATTTCTTGGTTAGTGTATATTGAGTGAATCATTAAATCTAGCAGGCGTTTTGATTCCGCCTTAAACTGTTTTTTTGACATAGTATCATGCTCCTTGTTGTATTAAGTATTAGCACTCTAAGGTATTGAGTGCTAATACTTAATATACACCCTATTCACTTAATTTTCGTTAAGAAATTATGAATTTTTATTTAAATTGGATAATAAAATTAATATTTTTCTCCTTTGAAAATAAAACAACATTCAATTTACTTGTTAAAATATCTTACTAAGCAATATTATATTGTAGTTTAATTTTAACGTTTACTTATCCTCGTTGCAAAAGCAACATCATTTATATAATTCTTATAGTATACTGTAAATATAGTCAAGTTTGCCTTATTATATGGGAGATTGTAGAGTGTGCTGAAGAACTGAACCTCAAATTGCATATTAACATTCTATGTCATGTTATAACTATTTTTTTATAGGGCAAGATATTATAAAGCTAAAGAAAGAGTTGATTAAAATGAAAGTTAATGTAGATCATGAATTATGCATTGGTTGTGGATTATGTGCAATTTTAGCACCAGAAGTATTTGAGATGAATGAAGACGGAAAAGCAAATGCAAACACTGTAGCTTCTGAGCAAGAAGACGCTGCCACAACTGCACTTGAACAATGTCCTGTTACCGCAATATTTGAAGAATAATACATTTTATAGGAGGATAAGTTATGAATAACATTTTAATTAAAAATATACCCCACGAAACCGTATTTTCTCTTGCTCAACAAGTAGAAATTATGCAAGGCCAGGTAGTTAGTAAAACGTTAGCTCAAAACAAAGCAATAAGCATTACTGTTTTTGCATTCGACAAGGATGAAGAGATTAGTTCTCATGATTCTACTGGTGATGCTATGGTTACTGTTCTAGAGGGAAGCGGAATTTTCACAGTTGATGGCAAAGAGTATGTATTAAATCAAGGCGAAACTCTAGTTATGCCAGCAGAAAAACCCCATGCTGTTTTTGCAAAAGAAGCATTTAAAATGTTATTAGTCGTGGTATTCCCCCACAGCTAAATAAATTTTATATTATAAAGTCTTATCAGTTTACTATTATACTATATAATGTTTTATTGCTGTATTTTTAATTTATAACATAGTAAACCATAGCACTTATTTATATGCATAAAAACACGGTCTAAGTAAAACTTAAACCGTGTTTTTTTTCCAGCTTGAATCTGATGGTTGGGGTAGATAGATTCGAACTATCGGAA
>DAMDCT010000044.1:0-2807 GCA_032091455.1 Oscillospiraceae bacterium
AAAAGGCGACGTTGCTTTTATCGTAGCTGACAAAAATAAGGTTACATTGCCTGTTCTAGGCTCATTAAGACTAACTGTTGCAAAACAACTTGATATAATACCAGAGGGTTATAACTTCTTGTGGATAACAGAGTTTCCATTCTTTGAATTTGATGAAGAGAACAATTCATGGGTTGCAATGCACCATCCATTCACAATGCCAATGGAAGAATGCCTTGAGTATTTAGATACTGACCCAGGTTCAGTAAGAGCAAAGGCATATGACCTTGTTCTAAACGGAACTGAACTTTCAAGTGGTTCAATTAGAATTACTAACTATGAACTTCAACAAAAGATGTTTACAGCTTTAGGATTAACTGATGACGAAATTGAGGCAAAGTTTGGTTTCTTAGTAAATGCATATAAATATGGTGCGCCTCCACATGGTGGTATGGGTATTGGGTTAGATAGACTTTCAATGATTATGTGTGGCGCTGAAAGTTTAAAAGATGTAACTGCATTCCCTAAAGTGCAAAATGCAAGTGAACTTATGTCAGAATGCCCAGCAGTTGTAGATGTAAAACAATTAGATGACCTTGGAATTGGACTATTAACTAAAGAAATCGCAGAATAGGTAAATTATATATTTGCATTTTTCAAGTATTTTTAAATAGCTAAGCATATCAAATTGTTGCTTAGCTATTTCATAAATAATAATTTTTAAGGAGCTGACATTATGATTGACAATACACCATTTGTAGCAGATGCAATGTTAGAAGAAATTACAGTAGGCGTTTTCATCGTAGCAGTAGCTATCGGGCTTATATTTGCAACTGTTTTTTACATTTTTCAGGCAATCGGATTATACAATATTTCTAAAAAAAGAGGTTATCAAAAAGCATGGCTTGCTTTCATTCCAATCGTAAATAACTTTGTGCTAGGTGCTGTCGCTGATAATATCAATTCTTGTGTTAAAAAACGCACTTACTATCGTTATATTCTATTAATTCTAAGTGCTTCATTATTAGTTGCAACATGTTTTATGATACCGACTCAAATTGACTTTATGCGTAGAAGCTTTGAACTATCTTCAAATCCTGATATGGCTTTTGGTATGATGTCTGGATATTTGGGAGTTATGGGGATTGTTAGTCTTATTGGTCTTGCAAATAAAGTGTTCTTGTTTATTGCTCTTTATCGAATTTATGTTGACTATGACCCAAATAACAGCATTATGTTTTTAATCTTATCAATATTTTTTCAGATAACAATACCATTTTTTCTATTTGCAATAAGAAACAAACCATCTGTTTCAATTTACTACGCAATGCAAGCACAACAGGCACAACAACAATATCAACAATTCAATCAAGGAAGTGAAAATAATGATCAAGCCTAATTCAACAATTCTTTTTCAAGGCGACTCTATTACAGATGCTGGTCGGACTTATGACGCATCAAATGATATTGGCATGGGGTATTCAAAAGAAACCGTAGATTTCAATCTAGGATTTGGCTATCCACTTATAATTAAACAATACTTTGATGCATTTTGTAAAGATAAAAATATTACCGTGTTAAACAGAGGTATCAGCGGAAATCGTACTAAAGACCTTGTAAACAGATGGGATGAAGATTGTATTGATTTAAAACCAGATTATGTTTCAATACTAATTGGTGTAAATGATACATGGCGACGTTATGACTCAAATGATGCTACAAGCACAAAAGAATACGAAGACAGCTATCGTAAACTCTTGACAAGAGTAAAAAATGAACTAGATTGTCATATTATCATACTTGAGCCATTCTTAATTCCAACTGATATAAATAAGGATTGTTGGCACGAGGACTTAGATCCCAAAATTCAAGTTGCACGAAAGCTTGCAAGAGAATTTAATGCAACATTTATACCTCTTGATGGTATATTTGCTTCAAAATGTATTGAAACTTCACCTTCATATTTTTCTGGTGACGGTGTTCACCCAACAAATTCAGGACACTCACTAATTGCAAAATTGTGGCTAGACATAATGTTATAATAAAGTTTATTGAGCAAGAGTTTTGTGCTTTTCGGCGTAGAGTATTACTGGAATTTGATAGCTGAATTTTGGTTTATCTTCGCTAAACCGACCCAAACTCCCAGTCTATACGAAAGGAATGGTCATATCTATGAAATTTAGATGGGAAAAGAAATATCTTTATTGGGGTCTTACTGCCTTTCTTGTAATTGTTGTTAGTATTTCATTTTTTGTTTTGCTCTACAATTTTAGAAGTGTTTACGAATTACTCAAATCTGTAAATGCTATTTTAATGCCATTTATAATTGGGTTTGTAATAGCGTATTTGTTAAATCCTCTATTGGATTTTTTTGAATTAAAATGTTTTGCTCCTTTACTTTCTAAAACTAAATGTAAAGGATGCAAAAAACTTCCGCGAGTTATATCAATTATTGTAACTCTTGTTTTGGCGCTTGCATTTGTAACAGGACTGCTTTTCATGGTTATTCCGCAACTATATGATAGCATTGTCGGAATTATCGGGAACTTAAATTCTTATTTTGATAATCTTAAAACATGGATATTAGGATTAGTTTCATCTAATAAAGAACTTGAAGCAATAGTTACAAAGGAGTTTGATAACTTAAATCAAACAATTACGAACTGGGGACAAAAAAATGTTATTCCTAAACTAGATAGCATACTAACAGGTGTAACAAGTGGTTTGATTGGAGTATTAATATTTTTTAAAAACGTTTCAATTGGAATTATCATCTCTGTCTATATAATGTTCAGCAAAGAAAGATTTTTTGCTCAAAGCAAAAAGTT
>DAMDCT010000044.1:2817-6255 GCA_032091455.1 Oscillospiraceae bacterium
CTATTTTCTGTTAAAGCATCAAATAGAATTATATCAGTTACAAGGCATTCACATAAAGTGTTTGGTGGTTTTGTAAACGGGACGATAATTGATTCCATTATTATAGGATTTTTGTGCTTTTTAGGAATGACTATATTTAAAATGCCATATGCATTGTTAATTAGTGTTATTGTTGGCGTTACAAATATAATTCCGTTCTTTGGCCCATTCATTGGCGCAATTCCAAGTGGACTGTTAATCTTAATGATTAATCCATTAACAAGCCTATACTTTGGGCTATTTATTCTTGCACTTCAACAGTTTGATGGTAATATACTTAAACCTAAAATATTGGGTGATTCAACAGGGTTGACAGCATTTTGGGTTATGTTTGCAATACTTGTAAGTGGAGGATTGTTTGGTTTTACAGGCATGGTTATAGGTGTCCCTACTTTTGCTGTTATTTATTCTCTAATTACTGAATTTGTTAATAACAGACTTGAACGACGTGAACTTCCTGTTAAAACTTCTGATTATAATAAACTTGAATTTATTAATACCAATGAACATGAGCCTGTTTACGGTGACGATGATATGAAAATAGTTTAATAAATTAATTAAAAAGTAATTTAACCATTATCGGATATTATACAAGTATATGATGAAATTCTGCATACTACTATATGTAAACTTTTCAACGTTTTCAACATTCAATATGTTGAAAACGTTGAAAACCCTATAAAACACAAACCCTATTTTCAACAGTGATGATGAAAATCGGGTTTATGTTTTATCAAAAATAGAAAAATTTATGTATATATTTACTTCCTGTAATATAAATTAATAGTTATAAACAATTAATTATAAACGTCTTGCTATAATAATATCTATTTTGCTAATTTATTTTATTTCTAATAACTGGAATTTTTGCAATAATTACCGCAACTATTGCTGTAATAATTATTTCAGGTATCATGTATGATGCGTTATAACATAATGAGTAAAACATTGCTAATCCAATTCCAGACATATTTTGAAGAACTTTTGCGCCAAAATTTGCAATACTTTCTTGTGTAAAAAACCATTCTGCCCAAGCGCCAAAGAAAAGACTACCAGATATAAAGTGGATTATAAATCTAAATGATAATACTACAATTGAACCAACGCAAAGCGCTGAAACAGGACTTTTAAATTTATTTCTAAATATACCGCCAAATCCAAGTACACTATATGCGATCACATAGTCAAGTAAGCATACTAAAATTGCTTTCCATAAAACCATTTGATTGTCCCCTGGCATAAAAAATGCGGAAACGGTATGAAATCCAGTTAACATTTGAAAAATGCTGAATACAAATGCTGAAAACACCCCCCATTTAGTTCCGTAACGATAAGCAATTAGGACAATTGGAAGCATACTTGCAATTGTAATTCCTCCACCAAAAGGAAGCTCAAAGGGTTTAAATAATGATAAGATAACTGCAATTGCAATTAATAATGCGGTTTCTACTAGTCTTCTTGTGTTTGTCATAGCTTTTTCTCCTTAAAATTAGATGATTTTTCACCAATGTGGCAAATGTATCTCCCTAAATTTAAGATAACGGTAGAAAAAAACACGAGGTCTGAAACCCTCGTGTTTTGATATGTGTAATTAATTTTATTTTAATTAAAACAATCTTCCTACGATGGCATTATCCATTTCAGGTCAAAGGGACTTAAAGCAACACATGCTTAATCTCAGCCAAGATTTCATCTCAGCGCCCCTGATCGTTTTTTATTATATACTAGTAAATTTAGTTTGTCAAACTTGTTCTGTATTTTTCGATTTAACTCGGTATTTACCATTTGATTTTTCTAACTTAAAATCACTCCCATTCATTTCTTGTGATATATCATTAATTAATTTTAATTGTGATTTTGATAGCATTCTAATAACATATAGTTTAGTATTACTTAATGAAATTGAAAAGTCTGCACCGGAAAGAATGAAGCAATCAATATTGTTGTAATCAAAACTATCAGTAAGCTTTCCTACATATAGTTTAGTTGATAGTAAAAAACCAACTATTGTCCCTAATAATGTTAGGACTACGCTTATTACTATTCCCTTAAAAAGCATAGATAATGAAAAAAATGCACCAGCAAAAACCCATACGCACAAAACTATAAACCACGTACTTGTTGTGTATACTTCTAATTTATCATTACTTGCAATTACTCTTGCTGTTTTACCAAATAGTGAAGCAGAAACGCCTTTTTGTATGTTCATATTAATTCCCCTAGCATATTATTGTTTATACTTATTATAGATAAAAACAATAGTTATGTCAATCGAAACTGGCTTGTGTATAATAATAAGTTAAACGCATAAAATTGTATATAAGTGGTAATTGCGTGAAAGGGATGGGCATGACTATGAATAATGATACAAATAATCAGTCAAGCAATAATAATTCCACTAGCACATCAAATTCCAAATCCCCACAAAAAAACAGTAATAATGATTGGTGCGAAGCGAGTTGCTGTGTAAACCCTATTGATATTTTTACAATAGCAAGTGCATTATCGCTTTTATTTTATAAAGAATTAAATTTGTGTCAACTTAATACCCTTCTTAATTTGCTAACACTTGTTAGCGCAAATTTAGATGCATATTTATCGCAAGTTGAAATTAATAAAGGAAATATAGTTCAACCACCTTTCATAGAACCATTATAATTATATTGTACATTTCGACTATTGATTAAAGTATAGTTTTGCAGTATAATTTAGAGTTGAGATATAAACTAATTATGTAGAAAATATTCTAAACCTAGGAGGACACTATGGCTAATAATAAAGTTACAATTTATACTGATGGAGCATGTAGCGGAAACCCAGGTCCTGGTGGTTGGGGAGCTGTTTTAGTAAGTGATAAACATGAAAAAGAGCTTTCTGGTGGTGAAGAGAATACAACCAACAATCGAATGGAACTTACAGCAGTTATATCGGCACTATCTGCACTTAAGCGTCCTTGTGATGTTACAGTTTATACTGACTCAAAGTATGTTGTTGATGCGATTGAAAAAGGGTGGGCAAAAAAGTGGCAATCTAATAATTGGATGCGTTCAAATAAAGATAAAGCTCTTAACCCTGATTTGTGGCAACAACTTTTGGACAAGCTTAATATTCATAATGTAAGTTTTATTTGGGTTAAAGGACATGCTGGACATGAATTTAATGAGCGTTGTGACAAATTAGCCGTAAATTTTTATCAAAAATATATAAAATAGTTGCATTCCATACTAAAAAGGTATATAATAGATTTGGATAATAAAATGGCAGGAGGGTATTTTTATGAATAGATTTGTTTATGCAGATAATGCTGCGACAACTAAAATTAGCGATAGCGTTTTTAATGCTATGCTTCCATATTTAAAAGAAAACTACGGTAATCCATCAAGTATTTATTCTATTGGT
>DAMDCT010000044.1:6265-18551 GCA_032091455.1 Oscillospiraceae bacterium
GTGGCAAAGGCTATAAATGCACAACCAAATGAAATCTATTTTACAGGATGTGGTTCTGAATCCGACAACTGGGCAATTAAAAGCACTTGTGAGCTTTTACAGAAGAAAGGCAAAAATCATATTATTACTACAGCCTTTGAACATCATGCAATTCTTCATACTTGCAAGGCGCTTGAGAAAAAAGGTTTTGAAGTAACATATTTACCTGTATCAAATGATGGCTATGTATCTGCAAAACAGGTTGAAGATGCAATTACAGATAAAACTGCAATCGTAACTATTATGTATGCTAATAACGAAATAGGTACAATACAGCCAATTAATGAAATCGGTGAAGTATGCAAAAATAAAGGCGTTGTTTTCCACACTGATGCTGTACAAGCTATTGGAAATGTTCCAATTGATGTTGTTGAACAATCAATTGATATGTTATCATTATCAGGTCATAAAATACATGCCCCAAAAGGAATTGGTGCTCTATACGTTAAACGTGGCGTTCCACTTTCAAACTTTATTGATGGTGGTGCACAAGAAAGAAACCGAAGAGGTGGAACAGAAAATCTGTCAAGTATTGTTGCACTGGGTGTCGCAATGGAAGAGGCTTGTTCAGCTATAGAAGAACGTGTTGAAAAGGTTTCTGCAATGAGAGACAGACTAATAGATAACATTTTGACAAGCATCCCAAAAACAAGACTTAACGGTGGCAAAAATAGACTATGTGGCAACGTAAATATATCATTTGAAGCAGTTGAGGGAGAGGCATTACTACTTCGCCTTGATATGCAGGGAATATGTGGTTCATCCGGTTCTGCTTGCACATCGGGTGCTCTTGACCCATCACATGTATTAATGGCAATCGGTTTGCCACACGAAATTGCACATGGCTCACTTAGATTAAGTCTTAATGAATATAATACAGATGAAGACATTGATTATATTCTTGAGGTATTACCAAATGTTATTAATACATTAAGAGCAATGTCGCCTATTTGGAAAGATTAGATATTAAAAAATATAGGATAGTGGAACGAAAGGAAAATAAAAATGGATTATAGTAAAATTGTAATGGATCACTTTGCAATGCCTAGAAATGTTGGCGAGCTTAAAGATGCTAATGGCATTGGAGAAGTTGGCAACGCTAAATGTGGCGATATAATGAAAATGTATATAAAGGTTGAAAACAATATCATAACTGATATTAGCTTCAAAACTTTTGGCTGTGGTGCAGCAATTGCTACAAGCTCAATTGCAACTGAAATGATTAAAGGTAAGTCTATTGACCAAGCACTTACTCTAACAAATAAAGCAGTAGTTGAAGCATTAGACGGATTGCCAAGTTCAAAAATACACTGTTCTGTACTTGCAGAACAAGCAATTAAAGCTGCTGTATCTGATTATTATAGACGTCAAGGAATAGATCCAACACCTCTAGTAGGAGAAATTGAGGAATGCCATGCCTGCCATTGCTAAAGTTTTAGTAGCATTAAGTGGTGGAGTTGACTCTAGTGTATGCGTCCATCTTTTAAAACAACAAGGCTATGATGTACATGCAGTAGTGCTTAGTATGTCAGATGTTCATGGAGATACAGTTGATGCCGCAAAAGAAGCGGCTTACGCTTTAGATGTGCCATTGGAAGTAGTCGATATGCGGGATGAGTTTGAAAAGAATGTCATCTCTTACTTTATTGACGAATATCTAAATGGAAGAACACCTAACCCCTGCATTGTATGCAATCCCAAAGTAAAATTTAAGGCTCTTGTAGATACTGCGGACCGTTTAGGTTGTGATTTTGTAGCAACAGGACACTATGCTAGGCTTATAAAAAAAGATGATACAACCCTTTTACTCCGTGGAAAAAGCTTAAAACGTGATCAATCATACATGCTACACAGACTAACTCAACGGGAACTATCACGTCTTATGTTTCCTTTATCTGACCTTGAAAAACCTGTTGTTAGAGAAATTGCGGCAAGTTTAGGTTTATCATGTGCAACAAAGCCTGATAGCCAAGAAAACTGCTTTATAGAGGACAACGATTATGCAGGATATATTCAAGGACGTATAGGTAAAGTTTCAGGTGGCGATTTTATTGCACCTAACGGAGAAGTCTGTGGTAAGCATAGTGGTATTATAAATTATACTGTAGGTCAACGAAAAGGATTAGGAATCGCTCTTGGTCGTCCTGTGTTCGTTAGTGAAATTGATGCTAAAACGAATAAAATTTATCTTGCAGAACAAGGCGAGAATAAAAAGAGTGAAGCAGTTATTACTGATATTTCAATTATAAGTGGAGAGCCTTTAGAAATGCCATTTGATGCTCAGGTTAAAATTCGTTCTGTTGCTCCACCTGCAGACGCTACAATTATTCTTTTGGATAACAACATGGCTAAGATAATTTTTAAAGAACCACAGAGTGCCGTTGCAAAAGGTCAATCTATTGTAATATATGATAATGATATAGTTATTGGTGGCGGTTTTATACAGTAAAAAATAATATAAGGTTTATTATAAATGACAAGGCAGATACGGGTTTAAATCCGTATCTGCCTTGTTTTTATATAAGCTTTAATTTAGTTGTATTTAAGACTAGTATTTACTGGTTGCAGCTAAATCATTTTTTACATAATAATTTTCTTCTACATTTATGCTATCATCAATATCAACAGTTGTGTTTTCGTGATAAGTATTTCTAAGTTTGAACTTGCTTACTAATGAGTTAAGAATTTGTGCCTGTCCACTTAGCTCCTCGCTTGCAGCCGCACTTTCTTCCGCCGTAGCAGAGTTTGTCTGAACAACTCCGGAAATCTGTTCAACCCCTTGGGTTACTTGACTAATAGAAGTTGCTTGCTCATTAGATGCTTGGGCTATTTCGGATATCAAGGCAGTTATTTGAGTTGCTCCAATTACTACAGATTCTAGAGAAACCGCCGTTTCACCAGCTATTTTTGTTCCATTTTCCACAGATTCAATTGAACTTTCAATTAATTCAGTAGTATTTTTAGCGGCTTGAGCACTCTTACTTGCAAGATTCCTAACTTCCTCTGCAACAACGGCAAAACCTTTTCCAGCGGCTCCTGCACGTGCAGCTTCAACAGCAGCATTTAATGCTAGGATATTAGTTTGAAATGCAATCTCATCAATAGTCTTAATAATCTTACTAATTTGAGCCGATTTCTCACTGATTTCAGAAATAGCTTTAATCATATCCTGCATTTGTTGATGACTTGAGTCTATTTCTCCTCCGACTTTATCCGCCATGGAATTTGCTTCTCCTGCATTTATTGCAGTGCGTTTGACTTGATCGGAAATTTCGTTTATTGAAGCAGAAAGCTCTTGAATTGAGCTTGCCTGCTCAGTAGCGCCCTGTGATAACGCTTGAGCACCGCTTGAAACTTGGTCAGAACCACTAGCAACTTGTTCAGAGGCTTGATTGATTTGAAGCATTACATTATTAAATGACTCAATAATCTTCTTAAGAGATTTTTCAACCGGAAGGAAATCGCCGGGATAATTTTTTGTAACCTCTATGTCAAGATTTTCATTTGCCATTGCATCAAGTTTTTGCGTAACATCAACAATAATACTATTAAGCCCATCAACTGTATCTTTAGTAGCATCAAGGAGTTGCTTTGTTTCATCCTTTGCTTTTGCTGTTGGAACTGGAGTTGTTAAATCACCATCTGCTAACAGTTTTAATCTATCTACGCAAGCTATAATTGGTTTTGAAATTTTTGATGATCCAATAACTGCTACAAATATTGCCACTATAACACAAATCAAAGAAATTATAGCAGTTACAATTATTTTACTTGTAATTGATGCAAATTCAGATTTTTGTACTGTAACTCCTAAACTCCACCCATTTGTATTTGGGATAGGTGCGTAAGTCATAAGTTTGCTTTTACCCATATAACTATATTCTTCAAAACCAGTTTCTTGTGCAACCATTTTTTTAGTTATCTCTGCTAATTTTGTAAGATTCTTATCCGTTTTTACGTTCTCTATGTCATTGTCATGCGATTTAACCAATTCATAGTTGGAATGGGCGATTGTTCCCCCGGTTTTATCAATTGCATATGTTGAACCTGTTTTTCCTACTGTTATCTGATTTGTAATATCAGAAAGTTTTTTACCGTCAAAAATTGCAATAACGACACCCGCTAAACCCGTGCCTGTCATTCCGTTTTTCCATAATGGGGCTGATACTATTATAGAAAGCTTACCAGTTGATTTGCTTATTATTGGATCTGATACATACGATTCTCCTTGAATAGAAGCTTTAAAATATTCTCTTTCAGATATATCCGTAATTTCATCAGTCCCGCTAGATCTAGCTTTACCATCAAGACCTGCATATGTTAAATCCTCCATGTTATGCATTTTCATGCGTTCTTCTAATATCTTTTGCTTTTCAGATTGTGGGATTTCATCATTTGAAAGCCTAGATATCAAACCTATATCTTTTACCATAGATTTATAATTATCTAATTCTGATGCTACTTGATTTGCAGCAACTTTTACGGTTTCTGTCATAGATTTATTTAGTGTGTCCATTGTGGAGTTATATGTAAAATACACTGCGACTGAACTGAGTATAAGCGCTGTTATGCAAACAATTATTATTGAACTTAATAGTATTCTGGTTCTTATCTTTTTCATTTTTGTCTTCCTTCCACTATGTTTTACTAAAGATATTATAATAACTTTAATTATTCTTGACTTGCAAAAAGGTCAACTTCATTTTCAGAAAGTAATTTACTTGTATCCATTAACAATACAACCTTTTTATCCAATTTTCCAATACCTGTTAAATATGCATTTGTTCTATCCACTGATACCTTTGGTGGTTGCGCAATATTTTCATCACTTATTTCAGTAACCTCATCTACTGCATCAACAATAAAACCAACATTTATATTGTTAATGTTAGTTACAATTATACAGGTTCGTTCATTATAAATTGCTTCTGGTTTATGTAATCTCAATCCCATATCAATAACAGCAATAATATTACCTCTTAGGTTAATTACTCCTTTTGCGTATGCAGGGAACTCAGGAATTGGTGTTATCTCTTGAATTGCAACTATTTGAACAACATCAGCAATGGGGATTCCTAATAATTGTCCTCCTGTCCAAAATGTCAGATACTGGCCTTCCATTGTATCTATTTCCTCTATATCATCCATAAAACCATTTAAATTTTCAGACATATTAATTATCATTCCTTTCGTACAGACTGGGAATTTTCATAAATGAGGCATACCAAGATTTCAGCAATACTCTTCGTACAAAAGCACAAAACTATTGTTTAATAGATATTTTTAAATTAAATATGGAATTCAAACTTAATTAAAAAACTTACGGTTTCAATCTATCGTTTCACCTTAGTTATTGCATCTTTAGCGCTATCTTCCATTGTTTTCTCGCTATCAAGTATCATTGCAATTGAATCATTAAGCTTTGCAATTCCACAAAGAAAATCTCGTTCTTTATCTTTTTTGGAAACTTTAGGCGCAGGACTTATTTGGTTTTTTGCTATATCTGTTACATCATGAACTTGGTCGACAATAAAACCAGCAATTAATTCGCCGATTTCAATAACAATTATGCAAGTTTGATCATCATAAACAGCAGGTGTTTTTTTAAGCCTCATTTGCAACTCAATAACAGGAATTACTTTACCTCTAATGTTTATTACACCCTTAACAAACTCGGGCAATCTTGGCATATAAGTTATAGGTAGCATGCTGATAATCTCTATAACCTGACTACTAGGAATTGTATAAAGCTGTTTGTCAACGAAAAAAGTTAAGTATTTTTCTGTTTGATTATCAATTTCTAAAGCAGCCCCAGTAATATCATTAATACGAGTTTGTTCACTTATTTTAGTTGTCATCTTATCCCCATTTCTCCGCATAACTAACATATTCAAATATAGTCTATATTTACTATAACTTTATACGGACAGTTCCAGTAAACTATATTTCACTATAATTGTATATCGACATAAAACTAAAAAAACTAAGTTTTTTTAACTTTATAATACAATATATTATAATTAACTTTTACGATTTTTGATAATATATTACCTTAATCTATTCATCATTTGAATTAATGGTGTAATTTAAAAAATATACATATATATCTACAACTGCTTGAAAAAGTTCTGTTGGGATTTGACTTCCAACCTCAAGTTGGGATAGTAAAGTTGAAAGAGAATCGTCTTCAAATATTGGAACATTATTTTCTGTTGCAACATCAACGATTTTTTGTGCTACCAAACCAAGTCCTGACGCCACAACAACTGGAGCACTATTTTCCTTATCAATGGCGTATTTTAAAGCGGTTGCTTGTCTAATGCTATTAGATTGTGACATCAATACTCCTCCTTCTATCATAAAAATTTTCAAAAACTTCTTGCAACTTTTTTGGTGGCTGTCCTTTAGTAACCACCATGGAATTTAATGAAATACCGTTATCCGTTAATATACGTGCTATATTATTTCGAATATCCTTGTCCTTGTTTTCAATGCTAGACGGATAGCTCACTTCAATATCTGCTTTCATATCAGAAAGCCAAATTGTTGTCTCAAAATACCCAAGTCCCTTTATGTCAAACGTAACAAATAACTTAGTAGCAGGACTTCCAGATGCATTTTCTGACGTATTTTTTTTATTAGAATCTTTGTCAATCCATATTTCTGAAAACATGAATGTTCCGTTATAGTTAACTGGTAGAAACAGATGAGTAAGTGGCATAAATACACTGTTGTCCAAAAGGAGTGAATTAGTAATATCTTTATATATTGATCGGCTTATTGATGATTGATCCTTGCCAGTTCCCTCCGATAAAAGCTTCATAATTAAGTTAAACATTTCATTTTGAGGCTTATTTTCATTGCTTACTTCATTTGCAAAAATACTTTTAATTAAATTAATTTTTTCATCTGACATGTTAAAGTGGTATTTACTATAATCTAAAATATCAATGAACTTATTAACAACATCTTCTTTCGAACTTGTGTTAAGCCTTGCTATATTATTTATTAGAAGCGTGATAGTATCCCTTACGATACCAAAATCATTTGTTTTAGAAATGTAACTACTTAAAAATGGTATAATCTCATTTTTAAGAGTAATTAGGTTTAAGTCCAAACTATTTGTTGGTTGATTAATAATGAGCTTATTAATTAATTCATTTAACTGACTTGAATAAGTTTTAGGCATAGACATTGATATATTTTTCAAATTCTGAATAATGGCTTTTAGTGTATCAGAAGATGAAAAGAACCCATTGTATGCCTTTAGAAATTTTCCTACTAATTGCTCAAACTCCTTGTTTCCTTGACTTTCCTTTAAAAGCTGCCTAAATTCATCAAACATTTCACCAGAAAATTTTGTCTGGTTTTCATTTTGATATTTCAATGCCTCAACTATTTCTTGTGGATTCATTTTAAGTTTTTCTGACAACTCAGCTATTAGACTATCTACTGTAGATAGCTTTGCTATTTTCCCATCCTGTATAAAGGCATCAAACATTATTTTTTTAAGTGTTTGAGAAAGTCCTGGTGTCTGTGTTAATTGTTGAATAAACTTATTGAAAACAGATCCATGATTTAAAAGAAAACTGAACCCATCATTTTTAGAGCCTTGTGTATTCTCTGATGTATTTTGCGAGTTTACTTTTGTTGGGTCAACAGGGTTTAATACAGGAGCTTCTTTAGAAGGGCGCAGTTTGGTTGATGATTCATTGGAATGTATAGGGGCGGTAACTCTAATGTTGTCTTGCATATTAAAAGCTCCTTTTCTCCGACGGACAAGCATAGTATCATTGTATTCTCAACCTCATTACCGTCGGGGAACGAGGAAAGTTTTAATTAATAAGCATATTATTTCAAATAAAATACTTTTATTTATTATAGTTTTAATTGCTTTACATTATAACTTGTACCTTGTAAATAAAAAAATGTCGAAAAACCGTTAAATATAATCAAAATTAACCGATATAAATATATGTAAAGTTTTTTTCGAGGGTTACTTTGCAAAAATTAATTACTTAATATATGTTGACCGTGCAAGCATATATTATATCTTATTATAATATTTAAGTTTTGCGCGGAGAAAAGGCGGTTTGTATGGATAACAACGGCATGGATTCAATGTTAGATATATACTTGTTTGAGGCGAATAGTCTTTTAGAGCAGTTAGACGAAATATTACTTAGCTGCGAAAAGCAAGAGCAATTTGAAGCAGATAGCATAAATGAAATATTTAGAATAATGCATACTATTAAGGGCTCATCAGCAATGATGCAATTTAATAGTCTTATGACCGTATCTCACAGAGTAGAAGATTTATTTTACTTCGTTAGGGAAAATGGGATTGGCGAAAGCTTTCATAATGATTTATTTGATCTTATGTTTAAATGCAGTGACTTTTTAAAGTCAGAAATTTCAAATATAGAAAATAATATTCCTCTAACTATAGATATCGGCAATTTAGTAGAAGAAATTAAGTTATTGTTGAAAAAAATTTCTGGAGACGAAAGTGAAGCTGAAAAAGAGGAAGTAAAATCTAATTCAAATAATAAGATTAAAGAAACAAATGTTGATTCATCAAAAAATGATTATGGCATAAAAGTTTTCTTTGACTCAGATTGTCAGATGGAAAACCTACGTGCTTTCATGCTTTCTAAATCAATAAGTGACGCTGAAATTGATCATGAATATTTCCCAGCAGACATTCAATCAAACTCCAAAACCATTGAAACAATTGTTAATGATGGCTTTTTGTTGAACTTCAAATCAGATGATGATAGAATTAAGGCAACTAAAGTTATAGAACAATTTATTTATGTTCGAGATTATTCATTGATTGAAAAGCCTTCTAATGAGAATGTTCAAATTAAGAAACAAGTAAATACAAATACACCACAGGCGAAAAACGATAATGCTCCTGTTGTACAAGCTCCAGCTAAACAAAGTCTTATTAATGTAAACCTTACAAAACTTGATAAACTTATGGATCTTGTAGGGGAAATTGTAATATCAGAATCAATGATAACTGCTATTCCTACGTTTGGCGCTGTTGATATGGACAACTTTTCTAAAGCCACAAGAACATTAAGCAAACTTACGGATGAACTTCAAGAAATTGTTATGTCAATTCGAATGGTCCCTGTTTCGGGAGTTTTCCAAAAAATGAACCGAATTGTAAGAGATATGTCTAAACAACTAGGAAAAGATGTTGAACTTAAATTAATTGGAGAAGAAACTGAAGTTGACAAAACTATTGTTGATAGTATTGGTGACCCATTAATGCATCTTGTAAGAAATGCAATGGACCACGGTATTGAAGACGAAGCAGACCGTATTGCTGCTGGAAAACCTGCAAAAGGAACAATCACTCTTTCTGCACAAAACACCGGTGGCGAAATTCTTATCATCGTTCAAGATGATGGTAAAGGAATGGACCCTGTAAAAATACTTAAAAAAGCAAAAGAATCTGGTCTTGCAACAAAACCTGATGCAGAATACACTCAAAAGGAAATACTATCATTCCTATTAATGCCAGGATTCTCAACTAAAGAAGTTGCTACCGAATTTTCAGGTAGAGGTGTTGGAATGGATGTAGTTAAGAAAAACGTTGAAAAAGTCGGTGGCGACGTTTCCATGGAAAGTCAAATTGGAAAAGGCTCAATGGTTATTTTCAAAATACCTCTAACTCTATCAATTGTTAAAGGTATGGAGGTTTCTGTTGCAGATTCTGTGTTTACAGTTCCTATTAATAACATTAGACAATCTTTCAAAGCCGATGACACTAACATTATGTATGATTCAAATATGCGTGAAATTGTAATGATAAGAAATGAGTATTATCCTGTTATTAAGTTACACGAACTATATAATATTGATACTGAAGTTACAGATATTAAAGACGGTATTCTTATTTTGATTGAATCAGACGATAAATCATATTGTATATTTGCTGATAAAATATTAGGCGAGCATCAAGTTGTTGTAAAACCTATTCCTATTTATCTTAATAAGTATAATATTAAAGACTATGGTATTGGCGGATGTGCTATACTTGGAAACGGTAACATTACATTAATTCTTGATATGATTAATCTCGGTAATAATTTATAAAACAAGATAATTATACATTAAATAAAAGAGTCTTGCAAATGCCTAATTAGACCAATTTTCCCTAGAAAGAAGGTAACATTGTGATTCGTTTAACAGATACTGAATTTGACTTCATTGTTTCTTTTATGAAATCAAATTACGGAATAAACCTAATTAACAAGCGACAACTAATAGAATCAAGAATGAATAGTACACTTGTTGAAAAATCTCTCACATCTTTTACGCAATACTTTGAGATTATAAAGAAAAGAAATGCTGATGAAATATCGTTGTTAATCAATAAATTAACAACAAATCACACTTATTTTATGCGCGAATCACAGCACTTTAATTTTCTTAAAAATAATGTGTTGCCTTTACATGAAAAAAATAATAGGCAAAAGGATATTCGAATTTGGAGCGCTGGCTGTTCTTCAGGCGAAGAAGCATATACTACTGTTATGACAATTAAAGACTACTTTGGTATGAACGCAAGTAATTGGGATACAACAATTCTAGCTACTGATATTTCTACAAAAGTAATACAAAGTGCTCAAAACAACACTTACGTTGAAGATGCACTAAAAGATATTCCTGATTCTTGGAAAAGGAAATATTTTAAAGAACGCCCTGATGGTATGTTTGAACTTAGCCCTAACATAAAAAAAGAAGTAGCATTTAAAGTTTTTAATTTAATGGATAAATTTGTTTACAAAAAGCCTTTTGATATTATTTTCTGCAGAAATGTAATGATTTATTTCGATCAACCTACAAAAAATGAATTAATAAACAAATTTTATGATGCACTTAATCCAGGAGGTTTTTTGTTTATAGGACATTCTGAATCTGTACAACGTGAAAGTTCGAAATTCAAGTATATTCAACCATCTATATATCAGAAAGGATAACGATATGCCATATAAAAACATAAGAGTTTTGATTGTTGATGACTCTCTTTTTTTTAGAAATGCTTTGCAAAAGGCATTAAGTACTGACAGTTATATCGAAATTGTTGGTAGTGCAAATGATGCTTATGAAGCTGAAAAAATGATTAAAGAGGTTCACCCTGATGTTTTAACCCTAGATGTTGAAATGCCGGGTATGAAGGGGACAGACTTTATCAAAAAGCTTATACCAATAAATCCAATTCCAGTTGTCCTTGTAAGTTCCCTAAATATGAGTGTATTTGAAGCGCTTAATTCTGGAGCAATTGACTTTGTCAAAAAACCGGATATGACAAAAAGTGGCGATTTCGCAAGTTTTGCAAATGAACTTTCAGTTAAAGTTAAAATTGCAGCCGCTGCGACTGTTAGAAAAAACACAAAGTTAACCGTTAGTTCAAATATTACACTTTCAAATCATAATACAAGTCAAAACATAGTAGCAATTGGGGCATCAACAGGCGGTACTGAAGCAACTTTAGAAATACTAAAGCAACTTCCTGCTGACTTTCCACCGGTACTGGTTACTCAACACATGCCTGTTGGTTTTACTAAAATGTATGCTGACCGATTAAATAAGATCTGCAACATGCGTGTTGCGGAGGCGCAGCATGGCATGAGAGTTGAAAGTGGATTGGCAATTATTGCAGCTGGTGACAAACATATGACGTTAGAAAAAGACTTACGAGGATATTATGTAAAATGTGCAGAGGGAGAAAAAGTTAGTGGCCATTGCCCTTCGGTTGATGTTTTATTTGATTCAGTTGCTAAAAAGGCTGGTGCAAATGCAATTGGTGTAATTCTAACAGGAATGGGTAGGGACGGAGCTTCTGGCTTACTTAATATGCGCAAAAGCGGTGCTTATACTATTGGACAAGATAAAGAGTCTTGCGTAGTTTATGGTATGCCAATGGTTGCAAACCAAATTGGCGCTGTGACTAAAGAAGCTCCATGTCAAAATATTGCAGGAATTATTATTTCAAAATTAAACTCTATGGGGAAATAAACGATTGAGCGTCAAATCGTTGCAATACAAGTCGAAGCAAGGATTTCAAAAACGTGCTAGCGATACTTTTTTAGCGAGGAGTCGTGGAGCGGAATCCCTCCTTCTCCTCCAGTTGATAACATCGACACGCAATTCGCGTACTCATTTTGTGGGTGCGCGTTATTTTTTTGCCAAAAGTAAGAAGTGCATTATAATTGTAGGCGCCACCTCT
>DAMDCT010000044.1:18561-19307 GCA_032091455.1 Oscillospiraceae bacterium
TTAAGTTGCTACTTTATAAATAATTTAACACATATGTAAAATTGGTTGCAATTTTTAGGTTTAACAATTATAATTAACGCATAGATTAAATTAAGTTTGTGTTGGAAGGTGATTTTCAGTGAAAAAATTAATTCATTTATGTGCTGTTATCGTTCTAATTATTTTATTAGTATGTTGTAAATCCTGTTTCAATAATAACAAAATGAAAATAAAGGCTACTGAATTAACAGAAAAGGAAACTAGCTTATTAAAGTTAGTGAGTATTGATAATAATAGTAAGATTTATGACTATACCGTTGATAAGTCTATTAAATCGATGCAGATTAATTGCTTAAGGTTAAATTCTGATGGTAAGTGGGAAAATAGTACAGGTTCATCCCAGAAAGTTAAGTATAGGGCAGGGCGAATTGCAATTACAAATGTCGATAAAAGAGGAGATTTTTGTGTATCAGTTCAAGATAAGCATGGATTAAGTTCTTTTACATCTACGGTTCAAGAAGGTAAAGATTATAATGATTTGGCTAAAGCAATAGTATGGCGAGAAAAAGGTAATATTGTTTCAAATAAATCCATCCCCTTGGTAATTGCGATTATGACAAGTAGCAACCAAATTAGCATTTTTGATATAAGTAGTTTTAATGATACTGAAAAATTAAGACAATTTGATATTGTAAATGCGCTAACAATTACTTTTTCTGAAGAGATTGTTGATTAGATCTTCAAAAAACATATAAAGGCACACATCT
>DAMDCT010000044.1:19455-20383 GCA_032091455.1 Oscillospiraceae bacterium
AGTAATTAAGTAATGATAGGGGTGATACATATGTTTCTTGATTATTTTGTTAGTAATTTTAGAAAAGGTTCCACTGTGCTCCGTACAAAGTCTGTTATTGCAA
This sequence comes from Oscillospiraceae bacterium, assembly GCA_032091455.1. Lineage (GTDB taxonomy): Bacteria > Bacillota > Clostridia > Oscillospirales > Ruminococcaceae > Paludihabitans. Next base: position 19,559 of record DAMDCT010000044.1, read on the forward strand.
TAGGATAGGGCAATAAAGAGTTTTGGCAAAAAAGAGAACAATTCTCTTATTGTGCGGAGCGGTTTTGCTTTTGGTAAATCGCATTTTTCTATTGATTCATCAAATGACTGATCATAACAGACTCTTGTAATTTAAAAAATAAAATTTATTAAATTATATAGGAGAATACAGATGATTGAAGTAGGAATAAATAGTGTTGTTAAAAATTTTGGTTTTAAAAATGTTCTAAATGGTGTGGATTTTGAAATAATGACTGGTGATCATGTGGCAATTGTAGGTCGCAATGGCACTGGGAAATCAACTATTTTTAAAATCATAGCTGGGGAAGAAAAAGCAGATAAAGGTACTGTAAGTATAAGAAAAGGTGCAGCTGTTGGATTTTTAGAGCAAATCCCCAAGCTTTTTGAAAAAGAAACGACAACAAGACAAGTTCTTGAAGAACCTTTTGCCTTGTTAACACAAGTAGAACGGAAGTTGCACGGTCTAGAAACTTCCATGGCACAGGAAACGGACCAACATAAACTTCAAAAATTAATGGATGATTATGAATTAGTACAAAATCAGTTTATTGCGTTAGATGGTTATTCCATGGAAGAAAACTTTAATCGAATAACTAATGGATTTGGGTTGGTTGATTTATTGGAAAGACCGTTTAATGTTTTAAGTGGTGGGCAAAAAACAATTGTTAAATTAGCATGTACTATTTTGAAGCGGCCAGATATTCTGTTATTAGATGAACCAACTAACCATCTAGATGTAAAAACATTGGAGTGGTTTGAAGGATTTCTAGCCAAGTATAATGGAACAGTAGTAATCATTTCTCAT
>DAMDCT010000045.1:0-1114 GCA_032091455.1 Oscillospiraceae bacterium
AAAGCAATCAAGATTTTGTCACAGAGGCAACAGAATGCAAAACTAAGTGCTACAATTAGATACAATGAAGTATGCGAAAAAATTCCAAGAATAAAAGAAATATGTACATTATTGTCACAAACTAGCTTGAAGTTATCAAAGATGGTTTTTTCGAAAAATTCTAATGTTGACTACATCGTTGGTGAAATTATAAATGAAAATATGCAGCTTCAGAGAGAACTTAATTCATTACTAATTCAAAATGGCTATGACATTAATTATCTAGAACCAAAGTATTATTGTAAGGTCTGTGAGGATAACGGATATGTTGAAGGTGTAAAATGCAATTGTTTAAAAGAGTTAGTGACAGAACTTAATGTTGCTAGTTTTAATCAATCAACAAATATTACTAGAGCTAATTTTGAACAATTTTCTGTATTATATTATAGTGATATTGATGACTCTAAAACTAATATTTCACCGAGAAAGATTATGAGCCAAATTCTTGAGTTTTGTAAAATATATTCGAATAAATTCAATAAAAATTCTCCTAGTGTTTTAATGATAGGGGAAACAGGTTTAGGTAAAACACATCTTTCTTTAGCTATAGCAGATGTGGTAATACATAATGGATATGTGGCATTATATACATCAGCACTTGATTTATTTAGAACATTACAAAATGAATATTTCGGTAAGGGTGAGCCAGATAAGAATACAATGCAAACAGTATTAGAAGCTGATTTAGTTATTATCGATGATTTGGGTGCAGAATTTGAAAGTCAGTTCAACACATCTTCACTATACAATATAATTAATTCTAGACTAAATGCCAATAGACCAACAATTATTAATACCAACCTTATTCCATCTGAGATCGAGCGTAGATATTCAAGTCGTGTTGCTTCAAGGCTCATGACATTATATAAGTGCCTTAAGTTCGTAGGTAAGGATGTAAGACAAATCAAACTGAAAAATAATGAAATATAAGAATTATAGACTGCATTATTGCAGTCTATAATTCTTATATGCATAAAGCTCTAACTTTCATTACCTGTTTTCAAACTTCATTCCCTGATAACTATTTCTTTTTAATAATTCTTTATAAATTTCATTTAAAACAACTCGTTTGTTT
>DAMDCT010000045.1:1124-19879 GCA_032091455.1 Oscillospiraceae bacterium
CGTTTGTTTAAACTCCATAAAGGGCCAATTAGTTTTGCCTTATCACCATCTCCAGTTATGCGCTGAATAACTACATTAGGGGGCAACAACTCTATTTGGTCGCATACAATATTTACATATTCATTAAGGGTTAATAAATCAAAATCATTGTTTTCAAGTTGATTAGAAATTTTGGTTCCCTTTAATACATGTAATAAATGCAACTTTATACTATGAATATCAAGTTGTGCAACAGCACTTACCGTTTCAAGCATCATTTCTTTTGTTTCATTTGGTAGACCATTGATTATATGAACACACATATTAATTCCTTTTGAGTGTAGTTTGTTATATCCATCCAAAAAATCATTATAAGTGTGACATCTATTTATTTTTACACTTGTTTCTTCATGTATAGTTTGCAAACCAAGTTCAACAATAAGATACGTTCTTTTGCTTAATTCAGCAAGATAATTAATTACACAATCTTCTAAACAATCTGCTCGTGTTGCAATACTAATACCTATAACATTTTCATAAGTCAATACTTCTTCAAATAGAGGTTTAATAACGTTTAAAGGTGCATATGTATTTGTATGTGCTTGAAAATATGCAATGTATTTGGAATTGCTCCATTTGTGGTTTAATCTTTGCTTCACACTTTCAAATTGGTTTTTTAATGATGACTTTGGGCTCCCGCCAAAATCACCACTTCCAACATCAGAACAATATGTGCAACCACCAACTCCCTTACTTCCATCAATGTTTGGGCAGGAAAATCCTGCATTAAGGGAGATTTTAACTACTTTACAGTTGAATTTATGTTTGAAGTGATAATCCAATGTATGGTATCTCTTGTTATTGTCAGAATATATAAACATATTACGCTCCAATATAATTCGTTTTATTTACAATATAATAATATCAAATTATATTGTTCTTAGCAATAAGCTAATTAGTAAATAAATTAATTAGCAAATAAAGCTATATATTATTTGCGATTTTATTTAAAATAAAGTATAATATATTAAGATTACATTAATGATATTTATTTATAAGGAGAAACTTATGACGTATAATGTTAAGTTAATAGATGATATAAAAAATATCGGTTGTCATATAGAAACGGATGTATGTTTAGCACCATATACAAGTTTTAAAATTGGTGGAAACTGCAAATATCTTGTAAAGCCTAATAGCTTTACGCAAATACAACAAGTTGTTTGTTGTATCAAAAACAATGCAACTGATTACTATTTCCTAGGAAATGGATCTAATGTATTAGTATCTGACGAAGGTTATGATGGTGTAATTGTTTTAATAACCAACAGTCTATCTAGTATTAATCTTATTGATGAAACTACAATAGAATGTGACGCAGGTACTACTCTTACAAAATTATGTCATTTTGCACTTGATAATTCTTTGAGTGGACTTGAATTTGCTTTCGGTATTCCTGGCACTGTTGGAGGCGCGATTTACATGAATGCTGGCGCGTATGGTGGAGAAATTAAAGATATAATTAAGTCATGTACTTATTTAAATGAAAATAATGAAATATGTAATATGGGTGCAGATGAACTCAACCTTTCATACAGGAATAGTGTCTTTAATGACACTAATTGTTGCATTTTAAAAGGTGCTTTTTCATTGTTGAAATCAAATAAACAACAAATCAAAGAAAAAATGGACGATTATATATCACGACGCAAATCTAAGCAACCGCTAGAATATCCAAGCGCAGGTAGCACATTTAAAAGACCAGAAGGCAACTATGCTTCTGCTTTAATTGAGCAATGTGGCTTGAAAGGCTATACAGTTGGTGGTGCAATGGTCAGCGATAAACATAGTGGTTTCATAGTGAATAAAGAAAATGCTACATGCAAAGATATACTAACGTTAGTTAGTTATGTTAAAGAAGATGTATACAAAAAAACAGGGTATACTTTAGAAATTGAAATTAAAACATTAGGATTATAGTTAGATATAAAACGGAGGATAAGATGGATTTTTTAATTGTAACAGGTTTATCAGGCGCAGGAAAATCAAGAGCTGTTGATGCTTTGGAGGATATAGGCTTTTTTTGTATTGATAATATGCCTCCAAAGTTAATATCAAGATTTGCAAAAATGGCACAACAATCTGGACCCAAAATGTCAAAAGTATCAATTGTTACAGATGTTCGTGGTGGAGAATTGTTTAATGATTTTATCGAGGAACTTGATCTATTAAAATCACTGGATATATCATACAAACTTTTGTTTTTAGGTTGTAACAATCAGACTTTAATAAGACGATACAAAGAGACAAGAAGAAAGCACCCACTTATTGATAATATTGAACCATCTATTGAAAAAGCGGTTGTTGCTGAACGAGAATTATTAATGAATGCAAGAGAAAGAGCAGACTATATTATAGATACATCTCATCTTTCTGCAATGCAGCTCAAAGAGCGAATTAATAATATATTTTTAGATAATATCTCAAATAGCATGCTTATTAATTGTATGTCATTCGGATTTAAATATGGTTCTCCATCCGAAGCAGACTTAGTTTTTGATGTAAGATGTCTTCCTAATCCTTTTTATATTGATGACTTGAAAAATAAAACTGGACTTGATGACGATGTAAGAGAATACGTTATGAAATGGCCACAATCTCAGGTTCTATTGGATAAGCTTATAGATTTAATTGACTATTTAATTCCTCTTTATTTAAGTGAGGGCAAGAGTCAACTTACAATTGCTGTGGGATGTACTGGTGGTAAACATCGTTCCGTTACTTTTGCTGAAAGATTTTATAATCATCTTCTTGAACAAGGTAAAAAAGTTGCAGTTAACCATAGGGATATTTTGAAAATATAATTATATAACTATTTGGAGGGAATATGACATATTCACAACAGATAAAAGTTGAATTATGTAATACGAAACTTACTTGTGAGAATTGTCAAAAAGCAATGGTGTATGGGATGCTTTTAACAAGTAAGGCAGTTAGTAATAATTCAATTGTAATTAATACTGAGAATAAAGCAATTGCAGACGTATTAATTCACGGCATTATTGATCTTACAGGTGCTATTGTTACTGTGCAAAATCCAGATTTAAGAGAGCGTAAGAAAAGACCATTATATACCATAACTATTGAGGATAAAGAAGATATAGAGAATATTATTAACTTTTTTTTTAATGGACAAGTAGATAAATTAAATATTAATTTTAATTTAATTGAAAATGAATGTTGCGCAATAGCTTTTTTAAGGGGAGCGTTTTTTATTTGTGGAACAATGATAAATCCAAATAATGAATACCATTTTGAATATAGCATGTTAAATGAAAGTATTTGCAATCAATTTCTTAATCTTTTGAGCGAATTTGAGCTTGATTTTAAAAAAACAATTCGTAATAAGAATTATATTTTATATGTTAAGGACAGTCAGCAAATCGAGGACACACTTACATGTCTTGGTGCAGTACAGTCGTCTATGGCCCTTATGAATTTGAAAATAGAAAAAGAGCTTAGAAATAAGGTTAATAGAAGAACAAATTGTGAAACAGCTAATATAGGGAAAACGGTAAACGCGGCAATGTTACAAATACAAAAAATTGAACACATTAAAAATAAAAAAGGCTTAGACATTCTTCCAATTGAATTAAAACAAGTAGCATTACTCAGACTTGAAAACCCTGATATGTCCTTAAGTGAGCTTTGTGATGTTGCTGATAATAAAATTAGTCGTTCTGGTCTTAATCACAGATTGAAAAAAATCTGCACTATAGCGGACTCGATTGATAATTAACACCCACACGAATTGAGGTGAAATATGAATAATTTTGTGCACTTACATTTACATACAGAGTATAGCTTACTAGATGGTGCATGTGTAATAAAAAGATTAGTAAAAAAAGTAAAAGAGATGAACCAAACCGCTGTGGCTATAACTGACCACGGCTCAATGTATGGTGTAATTGATTTTTATAAAGAATGTAAGAGTCAAGGAATAAAACCGATTATTGGTTGTGAGGTGTACGTTGCAAATCGAACACGATTTGATAAGGTTCATAAAATTGATTCAAGCCCTTATCACCTTGTATTATTGTGTAAAAATAATGTTGGCTACCAAAACCTCATAAAACTCGTTTCAGAAGGACACATTGATGGCTTCTATAATAAGCCGAGAGTAGATCATGATTTATTAAGAAAACATAGTGAGGGCATTATTGCCTTATCAGCATGTTTAGGTGGAGAAATACCACGAGCATTATCTGCTAATGATTATGATAAAGCAAAGGAAATAGTGGGGTTTTATAAAGAAACATTTGGGGAAGACAATTATTATATTGAAATCCAAGACCATGGAATGCCAGAACAAAAAAGGATATTGCCATTATTAAAGAAACTTTCAATTGAAATGGATGTTCCTCTAGTGGCAACAAATGATGCACACTATATTGACAAGGAGGACTTTAAAGCACAAGGCGTTTTAATGTGTATTCAAACAAACAATGTTTTAGGTGATGAAAGAGCATTGGAGTTTCCGACTCAAGAGTTTTATGTTAAGTCATATGATGAAATGGATGAGCTTTTTAGTACATATGGAAACGCACTTGCGAACACTTGTAAAATAGCAGATATGTGTAATGTTGAGTTTGAATTTGGTGTTACAAAGCTACCTAGATTTACAATACCAAATGTAAATGATAACAAGGAATATTTTTTTAATTTGTGTTATGATGGATTGACGCGTAATTATGGGGAAAATATTGATAAGTCCATTATGCAACGCCTAGAATATGAACTCGAAATTATTAGCAAAATGGGATATGTTGACTATTTTTTAATTGTGTATGATTTTATTAGATATGCAAAAGAAAATGACATTCCTGTTGGACCAGGTCGTGGTTCAGGTGCTGGGAGCCTTGCCGCCTACTGTGTAGGTATTACAGGAATTGATCCAATTAAATATAATCTTTTGTTTGAAAGATTTTTAAATCCAGAAAGAATAAGCATGCCTGACTTCGATATTGACTTCTGCTATGAAAAACGGCAAAAAGTAATTGATTATGTTGTTAAGAAGTATGGAGCAGACCATGTAGCGCAGATTATAACATTTGGAACAATGGCTGCAAAAGGTGCTATACGTGATGTAGGTCGTGCACTTGGATTGCCATATCAAAATGTTGACGCAATTGCTAAGATGATACCGACAGAATTAAATATTACAATTGATAAAGCATTACTCATTTCTAAAGATTTAACAGCTGTATATCAGTCAGATCAAAAATACAGAGAGCTTATTGACATGGCAAGGAAATTAGAAGGAATGCCTCGCCATTCATCCACTCATGCGGCTGGTGTTGTTATAACACGTGAACCAGTAAGTCACTATGTTCCTTTGCAAAAGAATGAAGAGGCAATTGTTACGCAATATACAATGACTACATTAGAAGAATTAGGACTCCTAAAGATGGATTTTTTAGGGCTTAGAAATCTTACTGTAATTGATAATTGTGAAAAGCGAATTAAAAAAGCCAACCCAAACTTTAGCATGAATAATATCTCACTTGAGGATAAAAAAGTCTTTGAAATGTTGTCTGATGGTGATACTCAAGGGGTTTTTCAGTTTGAGTCTGCTGGAATGAAACGTGTTTTATCACAGCTTAAACCAGACGATATTGAGGATTTAATTGCAGTTATATCTTTGTATAGACCAGGTCCAATGGAGTCAATACCGAAATATATTAAAAACAGACATAATCCCAATAATGTCACATATAAACATCCATTGTTAAAGCCTATACTCGATGTTACCTATGGCTGTATTGTATATCAAGAACAAGTTATGCAGATATGTAGACAATTAGCTGGATATTCGTATGGACGAGCAGATTTAGTTCGACGTGCAATGTCTAAAAAGAAAGCTGAGGTAATGGAAAAAGAAAGGCATAATTTTATTTATGGAAAAGTTAATGATGATGGAACGCTTGAATGTGTTGGATGTATAAAAAATGGAGTAGATGAAAAAACTGCTATTAGTATATTTGATGAAATGTCAAGTTTTGCTGCATATGCATTTAATAAATCCCATGCGGCTGCTTATGCTTTAGTTTCATATCAAACTGCATACTTAAAGTGCCATTATAAAAAAGAATACATGGCAGCACTAATTACTAGCATTTTAGGGAATACTGACAAGGTAATTGAATATACTGCTGAATGTGTCATGCAAGGGATAAAGGTATTACCCCCATGTATTAATACAAGCAACTTAGGATTCACAGTATATGGTGATAGCTTGAATTTTGGACTGCTTGCAGTTAAAAATCTTGGAAGAGGAGTTATTGAAAATATTGTTTTAGAACGAGAAAGAAACGGTAAATTTCTTTCTATTAATGATTTTATTGATAGAATGCAGGGCAAAGATGTAAATAAGAGAGCAATAGAAAGCCTAATTAAGAGTGGTGCATTTGACTGTTTTGAAAATAATCGTATGGAGATGATGCGTTCTTTTGAATCTATTGTTGATTCGATAGATAGTTCCAATAGGAAAAATATTGAGGGACAAATAGATTTGTTTAGTGTTCAAAATATTAAAAAACCAGAATGTTTAATACCAACATCAGAGGAATATTCATTTAAAGAATTATTAGCAATGGAAAAAGAAGTTACAGGTTTGTATCTTTCAGGTCATCCATTAGACGATTATTTAGATATAAGTATTAACTTTAAAACAACACTTATATCTGATATTCTTAATAGTGTTGATGATATTGGTGGTCTTAAAGATGGTGAAATAGTTAAAATTCTCTGCATCATTCAATCAAAAAAGTTGCTTACTACAAGAAAAAAAGCAGAAATGGCATTTTTGAATGTTGAAGATAAATCTGGCAGTATTGAAGTAGTAGTTTTTCCAACAATATTCAATAGATATGCTTCGCTTTTAAAAACCGATAGTGTTTTACTTTTAAGTGGTAAAATTTCAATAAAAGAGGATGAGCCACCAAAGATATTATTGGATAGTATAGTCGACTATAATACTTTAGAAAAGATTAATTCGCAAAAAAATAAGCAACTATATATAAAACTAAAAACTTATTCTGAAATGGAATTTGATAAAGTTGTTAAACTATTAAATATGTATTCTGGAGAAACACTTGTTACATTATATTTTGAGGATACTAAGAAAGCACTTCAACTTAAAAACCATGGCGTAAATTTTAACAATAATTTACAATCTAAACTTGAAGAGTTAATCGGTGAAAAAAATATTGTTTTTAAATAGCCAAATTAGTGTATTTTTGTTGACATATTAATAATAATGAGTAAAATTAGAAGTGTATAGTATTTAAATTATTGCTATGATATAAATTAGGAGGAAAATAAAATGGAACAAAAAACAATAGGAGTATTAACTAGTGGTGGAGATGCTCCCGGAATGAATGCAGCAGTTCGAGCTGTTGTTAGGACTGCAATAAAAAAAGGATTTAGAGTAGTTGGTATTGAAAGAGGTTATAATGGACTTATAAACGGTGAGCTAGTTGAGATGGAAATGCGATCTGTTTCTGATATTATACACCGTGGTGGAACTATATTATATACAGCTAGATGTAAAGAATTTAGAGAGCTACCAGGCATTTTAAAAGCTAAACAAACATGTATAGATAATAACATTAGTGGTATAGTTGTAATTGGCGGTGATGGATCATTTAGAGGTGCGGCTGATTTATCAGCACAAGGAATTCCTTGCGTGGGTATACCAGGAACAATAGATAATGATATATCTTGTACTGAATACACAATAGGTTATGATACTGCAATGAATACTGCTGTTGAAATGGTCGACAAGCTAAGAGATACGGCACAATCACATGACCGTTGTAGTGTGGTTGAGGTTATGGGACGAAACGCAGGTTATATAGCTCTTAATGCTGGTATTGCTTGTGGTGCGACATCAATTATGGTTCCAGAAATTAAAATACCATTGAAAGATGTAATTGAAAAAATTAAGCTTTCACAAAAACTTGGCAAACATCATTATATTATTCTTGTTGCTGAGGGTATTGGAAATATTGATGAAATATCTAAACAAATAGAAGAAGCAACAGGAATAGAAACTAGAGGAACAGTGTTAGGACATGTTCAACGTGGTGGAAACCCAACTGTTAGAGATAGAGTTGCAGCAAGCCAAATGGGTTACTATGCAGTTCAACTACTAGAAAAAGGTATTGGTAACAGAGTAATTGGAATTCAAGATAATAAAATGGTTGATTTTGATATTCAAGAAGCATTAAAGATGAAAAAGCCATTCGAAAATGAACTTTATGGAATTGCAAATGAAATATCATTTTAATTAAGAATATAACAGGTGTGAAATTTCGCACCTGTTTTTTACAATGTATTGAATAATATTTGAAACTGTGTGGAGTATATAATTAAAAGGAGTGAAAAGAATGAGTTGTCCATTAAAATCAATTTCTATTGCCGATGGGGTTAGCTTTAACAGTGTTATTGATGAGCGATTTAAAACGAATAAAATTTCAATTAATTTTATAAATGAACTTAATGATAATACTGTTACAACCAATGCGATTATACCTTACATTTTAAAAAAGGGACATAATGATAGTTCAGACTTTACTATTTTTAATCGTGAATTAGAAGAACTATATGGTGCTTATGTGTCAGCTTATGTACAAAAAGTCGGTGATTATCAAATTTTATCTTTATCTATCACTAGTATTGATGACAAGTTTACGCTCAATCATGATAGTGTAACAGAAAAGACATCATCTATTTTATGTAACATGGCGCTTAATCCAATACTTGAAAATGGTGTATTTCGGTTGGATGAGGTTGAATTGGAAAAAACCGCATTAATTGATACGATTGATTCTGAAATTAATGAAAAGCGAATTTATGCAATAAATAATCTAGTTAAGTTGATGTGTAATAATGAACCTTTTGGAATACCAAAGTACGGTTTAAAAGAGAAAGTTGACTCAATGACACCTGAATTAATTAAGGAGTCATACGACAATTTAATTCGTAATGCAAGAATTGAAATAATGTTCACAGGTTGTGGTGATGATAATATCGCATTAGGTGTATTTTCAAATGCATTTAAAAATACTAAAAGAAACTACTCTAATCTCAATGCAATTTCAACTCATAGGAAACAAGATAGTATAGTAGAAAAAACTGATAAATTAAGCGTTAACCAGTCAAAGATGGTGTTGGGATTTGCTAATGAGCTTGCGGGTGATGATAAACTTGTTACAGCTACTAAACTTGCAGTTGCTGTTCTTGGTGGAACGCCATCGGCAAAGTTATTTGTAAATGTGCGTGAAAAGCTTAGCTTATGCTATTATTGTGCTGCTAGGTATGATAGATTTAAAGGAATTATGATGATTGACTGTGGTGTTGAGAGCAAAAATATTGACATGGCACGAAAAGAAATATTAGTTCAAGTTGATTGTATTAAAGCAGGAGAAATAACTGATGAAGAAATGAATAATGCAGTTTTGAGTTTAAAAAATGCACTAACTTCAATTCATGATTCTGATTCTTCTATTGAATCTTGGTATCTAGGACAAATATTAGGTGGAACAAATATTTCTCCTAAACAAGAATCAGATAAGCTTGAGGGAATAGATAAAAATAGTGTTATTGAAGCAGCAAATAGGATAAATCTTGATGCTGTATATATTTTAACAGGAAACGAGGTGGAATAGATGGAAAAGAATATAATAAAATGTGAAGTTTTAGGTGAACAGTGTTATAGCTTTACACATGAAAGTGGACTTACTATTCTACTTTACCCTATGAAAGGTTTCTCAAGCTCTTATGCTTTGTTTGGAACAAAATATGGTTCAATCGATACTACGTTTAAGACTCAAAACGATGATAATTTTGTTACTGTTCCTGAAGGAATTGCCCATTTTCTTGAGCATAAACTATTCGAAAGTGAAGATGGAGATGCATTCTCTCTATTTGCTAAGACAGGTGCTTCGGCAAATGCATTTACTTCGTTTGATAAGACATGTTATCTATTTTCCACAACTGACAATTTTGAAGAGTCATTAAAATCACTTATAACTTTTGTGCAAGCTCCATATTTTACAAAGGAAACAGTTGAAAAGGAACAGGGGATTATAGGCCAAGAAATAAAGATGTATGATGACGACCCAAACTGGAGAGTGTTTTTTAATCTGCTAACCGCTATGTATAAAAATAATCCTGTAAGAATTGATATTGCAGGAACAGTTGATAGCATTGCTAAAATTGATGATGAATTGTTATATAAGTGTTATAACACTTTTTACAATTTGAATAATATGGTGGTTGCTGTTGCGGGAAATTTTGATGTTGATAGTGCTATTAAAATTATAGAATCAAACTTAAAGCAAAAAGATAAAGTAATATTAACTACAAAAATTCCTGATGAGCCAGTACAAGTTGAGAATAAAGAATGCGTTCAAGAATTACAGGTGTCAATGCCACTATTTAATATTGGATATAAAGAAATTTCTGTAGAAGAGTCTAAAGAATTAGAAACCCAGTTGAAGTATGAGTTAATTTTAAATATCGTCGTAGGTAAAGGCAGTAGACTTTACAAAGAAATGTACAATGATGGCTTGACTAATTCAACATTTGGTAAGGAAGTATTCTGTGGTAGAGGATATTTGGCAAATATATTTGCTGGAGAATCAAGACAACCAAAAATAGTTATGGAAAAAATAAATAATGAAATCAAGCTTTTTAAAGAAAACGGAATTGAAAAAAGCGATTTTGAAAGAATTAAGAAATCAATGTATGGCAGATCTATTATGAACTTTAATGATGTTGATGAAGTTGCTAATGATCTAGTTTCAACACACTTTTCTAACAATAGTATTTATGATACAATTAATTTAGTTGCCAATATGAAATTAGAAGAAGTTAATGAATTATTAATGTCTTCGTACAATGAAGATTGTTTAGCCATTTCAATCATCAATCCTGTTGAATAAAGCAATATGTGTGATAGTAAACTATCACACAAATACATATTACATGGAGGTTAACATATGGAAAAGTTATTAGAATTCCCGAAACTTGGTATTAATCTAAGGTTCCACAATTCATTTTCAGTAGGTCCTATCACATTATCTTATTATGGACTTATTATAGCATTTGGATTAATGCTTGCATTAATTTATGCTTTTGTAAACTTTAAAAAAGTTGGAGTAGATAAAGATAAAGCAATCGATGCTATTATTGGTGGTATTGTTGGTGGTATACTTGGTGCTAGATTATACTATGTTGCATTTAGTTATCAAGATTACAAGATTAGTTTTGCAAGCTGGAGTGAATTTTGGCAAACGTTCTCTCGTATTTTTAAAACATGGGAAGGTGGAATGGCAATATACGGAGGAATTGGTGGCGCATTAATCGTTGGATTGCTAATTGCTAGATGGCGCAAAATCCATATTCCTGCTTTGCTTGATGTAGTTGGCATAGGATTTTTAATAGGACAAGGAATTGGACGTTGGGGTAACTTTTTTAACGTTGAAGCATTTGGAAGCAATACAAATATGCCATGGGGAATGACAAGCCCATCAATTGTGTCATATTTACAAAGCAATATGGATTATTTCAACAAAATAGGTGTAACAGTAGATCCGAATATGCCTGTACATCCATGTTTTTTATATGAATCTATCTGGTGCTTAATTGGTTTTGTTGCACTTCATTTTTATTTGAAACACAGGCGTTTCGATGGAGAAGTTTTCCTAATGTATACTGGATATTATGGACTAGGTAGATTTTTCATAGAAGGCTTAAGAACAGATAGCCTTATGATTGGTTCACTTAGAATTTCTCAACTATTAGCTGGTTTGCTAGTTGCTGGATCCGTTCTAACAATACTTATAATTCGTTCAAAGATAAAGGGTAGTAATGACCAAGAATATATGAAATTATTTGTTAAGACTGAAGAGGGTATTGCAATTGCTAAAGGAGTACCTGTTGTTACTGCTGAAGAAAAAGAACTAGAAGAAATTGAAAATGATGCTGAAAAAATTGACGATAATACAGTCCAAACTGAAACGGAAGAAAGTGATAATGATATTAAAGGGGACAAGATAGATGGCTAATATTATTGATGGCAAAAAAATATCTGCACAAGTAAAAGAATCTGTAAAATGTGAAGTAACTAAACTAAATGAGCAGGGTGTAAGTGTAGGTCTTGCTGTAGTAATTGTTGGTGATAATTCTGCTTCCAGGGTATATGTAAATTCGAAGAAAAAAGCATGTGCTGACCTTGGAATTGAATCATATGAATATGCACTTTCACATGAAACAACAGAAACTGAGCTTCTTGATTTAGTAGAGAAACTGAATAATGATAACAAAGTAAACGGAATTTTAGTTCAACTTCCGTTACCAAAGCAAATTGACGAGAAAAAAATCATACAGGCAATTTCTCCACTAAAAGATGTTGATGCATTTCATGCAAATAGTGTAGGTAAAATTATGATTGGTGATTATGATTTTGTTCCATGTACACCAGCAGGCTGTATGGATTTAATTCATTCTACTGGTATTGATATTTGCGGTAAACATTGTGTCGTTGTTGGTAGAAGTAACATTGTAGGAAAACCAATGGCTATGCTATTGTTACACGAGAGTGGCACAGTTACAATATGCCACTCCAAAACACACAACTTAAAAGAAGTTTGTAAACAAGCTGACATACTAGTAGCTGCTGTGGGACGAGCAAATATAATTACTGCTGATATGGTAAAGCAAGGTGCTGTTGTAATAGATGTTGGTATGAATAGGCTTGAAAATGGTAAACTATGCGGAGATGTTGATTTTAAAGGTGTTAGTGAAGTTGCGGGATACATAACACCTGTTCCAGGTGGAGTAGGACCAATGACAATAGCCACATTAATGAAAAATACTGTAATGGCAGCAAAAATGCAGAATAATTTGAAATAAGGCTTGATTTATAGCTTGTATTATGATATAATACTAAAGCATTCATTACACACGCTTTACTATATTTAGCACGGTGCTTATTAATAATTAATTAATATTAATTATTATAGTCGCTAAACAAATGTAAGCGGAGGAAATTTTTTAACCAAATAAGGAGGTAACTACCATGGGAGTAGTATCAATGAAACAACTTCTTGAAGCAGGTGTTCACTTTGGTCACCAAACAAGAAGATGGAACCCTAAAATGGCAAAGTTTATTTTTACAGAGCGTAACGGTATTTATATTATCGATTTACAAAAGACTGTAAAAAAATTAGATGAGGCTTATATGTTCGTAAGAGATGTAGCTGCAACTGGTCAAGACATACTTTTTGTAGGAACAAAAAAACAAGCTGGCGATTCTGTTAAAGAAGAAGCTGAGCGTTGTGGTATGCACTATGTAAACGCACGTTGGTTAGGCGGAATGATGACTAACTTTAAAACTATTCGTCGTAGAATCCAAAGACTAGAGCAACTAAGAAAAATGCAAGAAGACGGAACATTTGACATGTTACCTAAAAAGGAAGTTATTAAGCTTAACCTTGAAATTGATAAGCTTGAGAAATTCTTAGGTGGTATTAAGAACATGAAGAAACTTCCTGGTGCACTATTTATAGTTGACCCAAGAAAAGAAAGAATTGCTGTTGCTGAAGCTAAAAACCTTGGTATTCCAATCGTAGCAATCGTTGACACTAACTGTGACCCTGATGAAATCGATTATGTTATACCTGGTAATGATGATGCAATTCGTGCTGTTAAACTTATTGCTGGAGCTATGGCTAGCGCTGTAATCGAAGCAAGACAAGGTTTGGAAACTGCTGAAGCTCCTCAAGCTGAAGAAGTAGCTGCAGCTGAATAGTATAAAATATAATTTTTATTGCCCGTGCAAGTAAGCTCGGGCAATTACCAAATAAAAATATTCTTAGGAGGAATAATAAATGGCATTTACAGCTATGGATGTAAAAGTTCTTCGTGAAAGAACAGGATGCGGAATGATGGATTGCAAAAAGGCACTAACAAATTCAGATGGTGACATGGAAAAAGCAATCGAAGTATTAAGAGAAAAAGGACTAGCTGCTGCAGCTAAAAAAGCTGGCAGAATTGCTGCTGAAGGAATTGTTGTTTCTATAGTAGATAATGACAAAAAAGTTGGTGTTGTACTTGAAGTTAACGCGGAAACTGACTTTGTTGCTAAAAACAGTAGTTTTGTTGAATTTGTAAATAGTGTAGCTAGAACAATAATTAATGAAAATCCTGCTGATGTTGATGCGCTTCTTGCAACTAAATGCGATGGTAGTGATATGACTGTTGAGGAAGTTCTTAGAGATAAGATTCTAACTATTGGCGAAAATATGAAAATACGTCGTTTCGAAAGAATGGAAGGCGACTTAGTTGCTTATGTACATGGCGGTGGACGTATAGGTGTAATGGTTAAGTTTGATACAGATTTAGCTTGTAAAGAAGAGTTCAACGATTATGCTAAAGACATTGCAATGCAAATTGCAGCTGCATTCCCACAATTTTTAAATAAAGAAGATGTTCCTTCAGAAACTATTGAGAAAGAAAAAGAAATTTTGACTGCTCAAGCAATTAATGAAGGTAAACCTGCTAATATTGCAGAGAAGATGGTAGTTGGTAGAATAAGCAAGTATTATAAAGATGTTTGTCTTGTTGAACAACCATTTGTAAAAGAACCAGAAAAAACAATTTGTCAATACACTGAGGAGTTTGCGAAAAGTCTTGGTGGATCAATTAAAATAACAAAATTTGCTCGTTTTGAAAAAGGCGAAGGTCTTGAAAAACGCGAAGACAACTTTGCAGATGAAGTTGCAAGCATGGTTAAATAATTGTTTTAAATAAAAAAGTGTTTGATTCGAAAATCAAACACTTTTTTTATATATTTTTATAATATTTGCTAATAATAAAACTATTAATATTTTTTACTTAATAGATATAATATTGCTGGTTAAAAAACAGTATAGGAGTTGTAATTATGTATACTATCGTTATATATGGTGACAAAAAGGAAAATGAGATTAAAAGCATTCTTATAGGTTATTTAAAGCATAGTTACTCTCTAAACATTTTAGACGGAGACCACATTTATTCAATTGGCAAGGGAAGTCAATTGAATATTGTAATCACAAACAGTTTAAGTAATATAGAAATAAAAAATTGTATTCTTATATTAACTAGCAGTTCAAAAATCAATAATATTAAATATTTAAATAAATATGTAAATGTAATAATAAACGCGAATGATTTAAAAAGTATATCTAAACTTGCAAAATATGGCTCTAATATTTATACTTGCGGCTTTTGTTCAAAAGATTATATAACATTTTCAAGTAGGGATGATGAATATGCTGTTGTATCTCTTCAAAGAAGCATTAGATTATCTGAGATGGCTTCATGTGAACCGTTTGAAATTCCATGCGAATTAAAGGCAGTTGTCAGCGATTATGCTATTCTAGCATCAGTATTAACCTTAATTCTAATGCAAAATATAAGCGAAAAAAAATCCAACTTAATAGCCAAGATTTACTTATAATAATAAGACTATAAACGACTATAATAATAGTGCAGACACAAGAAACAAATTTTAGAAGGAGTGAAAATATTATGTCAAAGATTATTGTACCACAAGCTAAAGAGGCTCTAAACCGTTTTAAAATGGAATCTGCAAATGAAGTAGGCGTTAATTTAAAGCAAGGTTATAATGGAGATTTAACTTCAAAACAAGCTGGTTCAATAGGCGGTCAGATGGTTAAGAAAATGATCGAAGCTTATGAAAATTCAGTAAAATAGTTATTAAAATTATACAATAGCTATATATTAAAATAAGGAGTAGGTACCTAATGTACCTACTCCTTTACATATATTCAAAATAGATAAGAGTACTATAAATAGCACCCTTATCTATTTTATTATTTATATAAATTAAACATATTAGAAGATTACTTACCGTAGTAACACTTTTTGTAAAGCTCTGAAATTTCAGATACAAGTGGGTATCTTGGATTAGCCGTTGTACATTGATCTTCAAAAGCCTTTTCAGATAGTGGAATAATATTATCCATAAATACTTTTTCATCAACTCCGCAATCTTTAACAGATGTAGGTAGATTTAAGCTCTTATTCAAATCTTTAATAGCCTTGATTAAGCTCTTAACGCCTTCTTCTGTAGTTGAACATGGTAAGCCAAGAGACTTAGCAATTTCAGCATAGCGAACGTCAGCAATAAATTTCTCATATTTAGGGAATGTTGCAAATTTAGTTGGTTTTTGTGAGTTATACTCAATTACATATGGTAGTAATACTGTATTTGCACGACCATGTGGTATATGATATTCTCCACCAAGCTTATGAGCCATTGAATGGTTTAGTCCTAAGAATGAATTTGTAAACGCCATACCAGCGATACATGATGCATTATGCATTTTTTCACGAGCAACTACATCACCATTGTATGATTTATAAAGGTTCTCAAATACCATCTTTATTGCTTGTAGTGCAAGACCATCGGTATAATCAGATGCAAGAACTGAAACATATGCTTCAATTGCATGAGTCAAAACGTCCATACCTGTATCAGCTGTAATGGATTTTGGCATTGACATTACAAATTGTGGATCAATAATTGCAACATCAGGAGTTAATTCATAATCAGCAAGAGGGTACTTCATATTATTATCTTTATCTGTGATTACAGAGAAAGAAGTTACTTCTGAACCTGTACCTGAAGTTGTTGGTACACATACCATTTGAGCTTTAGTACCTAATCTAGGGAAGCTAAAAGTTCTCTTTCTAATGTCTAAGAATTTTTGACGAAGACCATCGAAAGATGTTTCTGGATGCTCATAGAATAACCACATACCTTTTGCAGCATCCATTGCTGAACCGCCACCTAGAGCAATTATTACATCAGGTTTATAATGGTTCATTACGTCAACACCACGCATAATAGTATCTACTGAAGGATCTGGCTCAACCTCTGAGAATATTTCAGCATGACAATACTCGTTACGTTTTCTTAAATAGTAAAGCACCTTTTCAACATATCCTAATTTGATCATCATAGGGTCTGTTACTATGAATGCACGTGATATATCTTGCATTTTTTCTAAATATTGAATTGCATTATTTTCAAAAAAGATTTTTGGAGGAACTTTAAACCATTGCATATTAACTCTCCTCTTTGCAATACGTTTTATATTTAGTAGATTCATTGCAGATACATTTGAAGTAGTTGAGTTTTTACCAAATGAACCACAACCAAGTGTTAATGAAGGTGTATTCTCGTTATATATATCTCCGATACCACCTTGAGAAGAAGGAGAGTTAGCTATTAGACGACCAACCTTCATTGCTTTACCGTATTCAGCAACTACATCAGGATTATCAGAGTGTACCACAGCTGAATGTCCAAGTCCACCAAGATCAAGCATCTTTTTAGCCATTAAAATACCTTCTTTAGTATCTTTAACAACAATATATGCTAGAACTGGGGATAATTTTTCTCTTGATAGTGGGTATTCAGGACCAACATCTTTAATTCTACCAATAAGGATTTTGGTTTTCTCAGGAACCTTAACACCAGCTTGTTGTGCAATCCATTCTGCTGGCTTACCAACTACATCTGCGTTTACTCCACCTTTTTCATTTATAACATAATCAGAAACTTTTTTAGTTTCTTGTTCATTCAAGAAGTAGCAGTTATTAGCCTTCATGCATTTTTCAAATTGATCTTGAATATCTTTATCTACGATTACTGCTTGCTCAGATGCACAAATCATACCATTATCAAATGTTTTTGATAAGATAACATCATTACATGCACGTTCAACATCTACTGATTTTTCAATGTAACAAGGTACGTTACCAGGACCAACACCAAGTGCAGGTTTACCAGTTGAGTAAGCTGCTTTAACCATTCCAGAACCACCAGTTGCAAGTACTAATGCAATATTAGGGTGATTCATTAAAGCGTTTGTAGCTTCGATTGATGGTTTTTCAACCCACTGGATACAGTTTTCAGGAGCACCAGCAGCAATTGCAGCATCTCTTACGATTCTTGCAGCCTCAGATGAACATTTTTGAGCTGATGGGTGGAAACCAAAAATAATTGGATTTCTTGCTTTTATTGAAATAATAGCTTTAAATAGGGTAGTAGAGGTAGGGTTAGTTACAGGAGTAACACCAGCAATAACACCAACTGGCTCTGCAATTTCTATTAATCCTTCAGATTCATCATCTTTGATTACTCCAACAGTTCTATCATATTTTATATTGTGCCAAATATATTCAGTAGCATAGATGTTTTTAATAACTTTATCTTCAAAAACTCCACGGCCAGTTTCCTCAACAGCCATTTTTGATAGCTTCATATGATTATCAAGACCAGCAAGTGCCATTTCATGAACAATCTTATCTATTTGCTCTTGATCAAATGACATAAACGCATCTAGTGCTTTCATACCATTTTTAACTAATTCATCAACTGTTTTTACTACGTCGTTTTCTATAGCAACGACATCCTTTTTTTCTTTATCAGACATAATTACGACCTCCTAGTTAAGTGTTAATAATTTAACGATGTTTGTTAATTTTCTAACAATCTTATTATATTGCATATTTTTTATTATGTCAATGAATTTCAGTAAAATTCGTTTCTATTCGATAATGATTTTGCATACATTCATTGGATAATTTTTGTTTATTTTGCACAAAAATATGTATGTAATTATTAATTCTGC
>DAMDCT010000045.1:19895-20356 GCA_032091455.1 Oscillospiraceae bacterium
TAGTATGTCCTAATATTTCTTGCAATACTTTTATATTTACGTTACCATGTTGATACATTATTGTAGCTGCTGTATGTCTAAGTTTATGAGTAGATATGCCATTATTTGAAAGTCCAGCTAGCCTTAAATTATTTTCAACAATTTCTTGAACTCTTCTTCTACTAATTCTTCTTCCATTTCTAGATATAAAAAGTGCGTTTTTATCTGTGTCAGCAATGTGTTGCTTACTTCTAAAATTTTTATATTCTGCAATTGTTGTCAAACAAGCATCATTTAAATAAATTATACGTTCTTTATTACCTTTACCTAATAACCTTATTTTATTATCATTAATGTCAATTATATTTAGGTTAACTAGTTCCGATAAACGCATTCCACAATTCAGAAATAGCGTTAGTATGCAGTAATCACGTTCCTTATAATCTCCTTCAACACTATTTAACAGTTCTAAACATTGTTCT
>DAMDCT010000046.1:0-1332 GCA_032091455.1 Oscillospiraceae bacterium
TTATGGTTGTAATTGTAGGGAACGGTCTTGACCGTTCCTCGGACGAACACAGTTCGCCCCTACTCTAACAAATCACCATTGCGTCACCGAAACTAAAGAAGCGATATTTTTCCTCTACTGCAACTTTGTATGCATTCATGGTATTATCATATCCGCAAAAAGCAGATACTAGCATTATCAATGTGCTTTCTGGTAGGTGAAAGTTTGTGATTAGTCCATCAATTACTTTAAATTCATATCCAGGGTAAATGAAAATATCAGTGTTCCCATCACATGCTTTAATCTCACCATTAAATGTTGCAATGCTTTCTAATGTTCTGCAACTGGTTGTTCCAACTGCAAAAACTCGTCCACCATTTTTCTTAGTGAAATTAATCTTGTCCGCAGTTTCGGCTGACATCATGTAATGTTCAGAGTGCATTTTGTGGTTTGTTACATCATCAACTTTAACAGGGCGAAATGTGCCTAACCCAACGTGAAGTGTAACTTCTGCAATATCTACACCTTTTGCTTTAATTTTATCAAGCAATTCATTTGTAAAATGCAATCCAGCAGTAGGTGCGGCGGCTGAACCTGTATCCTTTGAATAAACAGTTTGATAACGCTCCTTATCATTTAACTTTTCTGTAATATAAGGAGGTAGGGGCATTTGCCCAATCTCATCAAGAAGTGAGTAAATATTATTTTCTTTAGGTATATCAAACTCAATTATACGGTTGCCATCATCTTGAACTTCAATAATTGTTCCAACTAATTTTCCATCACCAAAGGATATTTTTGCACCTTCCTTAGCTTTCTTTCCTGGTTTAACAAGTGTTTCCCAACAATTATTTCCTTTTTGTTCTAAAAGTAAAAGCTCAATGTTAGCGTCAGTGTCAACACGTTTTCCATAAAGTCTTGCAGGCAACACACGAGAATTATTGATTACAAGCAAGTCACCCTTGTTTAAATAGTCTAATATATCATAAAAATGTTTGTGGGCAATGTCACCATTTTTTCTATCTAGTGCTAAAAGGCGAGAGCTATCTCGTGGTTCTAATGGAGTTTGTGCTATAAGCTCAGGGGGTAAGTCATAGTAAAAATCACTTGTTTTCATAAATAGGCTCCGTTTCATCGATTTAATGTAGGAAAGTTTAACTTTCATCTCATTTATTGTTTAGAGTTTATAGAATAGTTACAAATTAAAAAAACTTAAACTCAAAAATGTTGACACGATATAGGTTGAGTGGTATTATATATCTAATGTATAAAGTCACTTTAAAATAACATAATTAATTATAGATTAACAAAGTTTATTTGGAAATTAACGAAGTTTATTTTAAATTAACGAAG
>DAMDCT010000046.1:1342-3450 GCA_032091455.1 Oscillospiraceae bacterium
TTATTTTTAAGCATATACTTTAATACGGAGTAATCGGATAGAGGTCGCAGAATTCAACAGTAGATATATTAAAGATTGCCCAAATCGTTTGATAATATATCGAAAGGGAAGTTTGCCGAAGGATAAAAGCTTGGGAGCAATTGTCCTGATTTTGCAGTTAACAGCTGTAAGATTGTCATCATAAATATGATGGAGAGCTATCGACAATTTTACATTCACTTGTGAATTAGTCAATGTTTCTATTATAGTATAAGATGAGCCGGTTTTCAACCGGTTTTTTTCATATCTATTGAAAACTCTTATATGAGGAAATCTGATTATATTTTAGCAGATAGAATAATATAATTTAATGGAGGTAAAATCAAAATGAAAAAATTCAACGTAGGTATTATTGGTGCAACAGGAATGGTTGGTCAAAGATTTGCAATTTTACTTGAAAATCACCCTTGGTTTAACGTAACAACTCTAGCGGCATCTTCAAGATCTGCAGGTCAAACTTATAAGGCTGCAGTAGGAAAACGCTGGGCTATGCCAAAACCAATGCCAACAAAATTTGAGGATATGATTATACTAGATGCAACTGCAGATATAAATAAAATTGCAAGTTCAGTTGATTTTGTTTTCTGTGCAGTTGATATGCCAAAAGACGAGATTAAGAAATTAGAGGAAGCATATGCAAAAGCAGAATGTCCAGTAGTTTCAAATAACTCTGCACATCGTTTTACTGCCGATGTTCCAATGATAGTTCCAGAAATTAATGCAGACCATGCAGAGATTATCAAATCACAAAGAGAACGTTTAGGCACAAAAAGAGGATTTATTTCTGTTAAGTCAAACTGTTCACTTCAAAGCTATGTACCAGCACTTCACCCTCTAATGGAGGAGTTTGGTGTTAAAGCCGCATTAGCATGCACATATCAAGCAATATCTGGCGCTGGTAAGACGTTTGACACATGGCCTGAAATGGTTGATAACTGTATTCCATTTATCGGTGGTGAGGAAGAAAAGAGCGAGAAAGAGCCACTTAAAATTTGGGGCGAAATTAAAGATGGAGCAATAGTTCCTGCTACTTCTCCTGCTATTACAACACAATGTCTTCGTGTTGCTTGTACAGATGGACATATGGCAGCAGTATTTGTTTCATTTGATAAAAAGCCTACGATTGACGAAATTAAAGCAAAATGGGCAAGTTTTAAAGGTGAACCTCAAGACTTAGAATTACCATCAGCTCCAAAACAATTCTTACACTATTTTGAAGAAGAAAACCGTCCTCAAACAAAACTTGACCGTGAGCTTGAGAATGGTATGGCTGTTTCAATTGGTAGACTCAGAGAAGACTCTCAGTATGATTACAAATTTGTTTGTCTTTCTCATAACACAATTAGAGGTGCGGCAGGCGGAGCTGTACTTATGGCAGAATTACTAGCTGCAAAAGGCTATATGGATTAATGCTTATTTCAAAAGAAATTAGTATCATATCTATAAACTAAATATAGGAGATGACCCTATGAAAAAGCATATATTCAAAGGCGCAGGTGTTGCGATTATAACACCAATGTATGATGATGGAGCAATTAATTACGAAAAATTAGGTGAATTAATTGACTGGCAAATTGAGAATAAAACAGATAGTATTGTAATATGTGGAACTACTGGCGAGTCAGCAACAATGACAGACCAAGAACATATAGATTGTATTGAGTATGCAGTTGAGAGGGTAGCTGGAAGAGTACCAGTTGTTGCAGGTGCTGGAAGTAATGACACTTCATATGCGATTGAGCTTTCTAAAGAAGCGAAAAGTTTAGGAGCAGATGCATTATTGCACGTTACACCATATTATAATAAGACTTCACAACGTGGGTTAATCAAGCATTTCACATTAATTGCGGATGCAACCGATCTGCCGATTATACTTTATAATGTACCAAGCAGAACAGGAGTAAATATTTCTCCTGACACCTATAAAATTCTTTGTGAGCATGAAAATATCGTTGCAACAAAGGAAGCAAGCGGAAATATTTCTCATATAGCTCAAGTTAAAGCTTTTTGTGGTGATAATCTTGACATTTATTCAGGAAACGACGATCAAATAGTACCGATTTTATCAT
>DAMDCT010000046.1:3460-6308 GCA_032091455.1 Oscillospiraceae bacterium
ATTAGGTGGTGTCGGTGTAATTTCTGTATTGTCAAATGTAATGCCAAAACAAACACATGATATTGTGGAGTTGTTCCATAGTGGAGATGTAAAAGCCAGTGCAAAACTTCAACTTGATTTATTAGAACTCATAAATGCATTGTTTGTTGATGTAAATCCTATCCCTGTGAAAGAGGCAATGAACTTAATGAATATGAATGTTGGGGAATGCAGACTTCCGCTATTTGAAATGGAAGATAACCATAAAAAAGTTCTGATAAATGCAATGAAAAAAATTAATTTAGTATAAATAAATAAAAGATAATAAAAAATAATGGAATCTGCACAAAACAAGCGTAATTGCATTTGTATATTGTGCAGATTCATGTTATAATTAACTCAATTAAAATACGCTGGAACAATTCATATAATAGATTAAGTTTGGGTGTATTAAAAAAGTTTTTCATACAATTTAAATGAAAATTAATAAGGATGTATTAAATATGACAAATATAATTTTGTGTGGTGCAAATGGAAAGATGGGCAAGGTTATTGAGAACTGTGTTCAAAATCGTGATGATTTGAGAATTGTTTGCGGAATTGATTTGAATGATAAGGTTTACTCTAATTTTCCTATTTTCAAAAAGCCAAATGAATATAAAGAGAGTGCGGATGTTATAATAGATTTTTCACATCCTTCTGGATTAAGCGATTTGTTAGACTATGCAGTTAAAAATAAATTGCCATTAGTAGCGGCAACTACAGGTTATTCTAATGAGCAAATTACACAAATAAAAAAAGCGGCTGAAAAAATACCTGTGTTTTTTACATTTAATATGTCACTAGGCGTAAACCTTTTAGTTGACCTTGCAAAAAAAGCAACAGCAGTTTTGGGAAGTCAATTTGACATTGAAATAATTGAAAAACATCATAATCAAAAAATTGATGCTCCAAGCGGAACTGCAATTATGCTTGCAAATGCAATTAATCAAGTAGCAAATGACAAATATAAATATGAATATGACCGCCATTCAAAAAGGCAAAAACGAGATAATAATGAAATTGGAATACATGCAGTAAGAGGCGGTACTATTGTAGGCGAACATGAAGTCATTTTTGCAGGACGTGACGAGATAGTTACTCTTACTCACACAGCAATGTCAAAGGACATTTTTGCTGTTGGTTCGATAAATGCAGCAGTTTTTTTGAAATCACAGAAACCTGGATTGTATGATATGAGTAACATGATATAAAAGGAATGATGAAAATGGTGATAAAAAGACAAAGTAAACGTAAGATTAAACCAAACGTATTGATTGCTTTGGTTGCAATTTTGATTGCTTCGTTGTTAATCCTTGTGTTTTGGTTAACAGGCAATAATAAGAATGAGCCAGCAAAGCTTGTTAATGAACAGGTTTTGGAAAACATGTCATCATCAGAATCAGCAGAAATTCCAAAAGTAAAATCGCCAACAACTGCAAGATTAATAGGTGTGGGTGATGACTTAATTCATGAGGCTATATACAATCAGGCAAAAAAGCGAGCAGGTGGAGTGGGTTATGACTTTAAGTATGCCTATGAAGAAATGGAAGAAGTTATAAACCTTGCTGATATAACATCAATTAATCAAGAAACTATGTTGGCATCAATTTTTGAGCCATCATCTTACCCAATGTTTAATTCTCCAACTGAATTGGGAAAGCATCTTGTTGACATAGGATTTGATGTGTTCAACCAAGCGAATAATCACAGTATTGATAAAGGGGCAAAAGGAATTTTATCAACACTTGATTTTTGGCAGACACAGCCAAATGCTAAAGTGACAGGGGTATATCGAAACGAGCAAGATTATAGTAACATTAGAACTATAACAAAAAATGATATTACTTTTAGCTTTATAGGAATGACAGAGCTTACTAATGGTCTTAATTTACCTAAAGACACCGATATTGTACTAATGCGAACAAGTGATGAGCAGAAAATTAAAGAACGTATAGAACAAGCGACAAAAATATCTGATGTGGTTGTAGTAAATGTGCATTGGGGTGTAGAATATACCCATACACCTAATGAAACTCAAAGATCTTTAGCTGAAAAAATGATTGAGTGGGGCGCAGATATTATCTTAGGTCATCATCCACATGTAATACAGCCAGTGGAATATATTGAGCGGCAAGACGGCACAAAGGGAGTTGTATGTTATTCATTGGGAAACTTTATCTCTGCACAGGAAAAAGGTGTAAGAATGATAGGGGGAATGCTTGATGTTAATGTAACTAAAGACTATGAAGCAAAAAACACTAAGATAACTAATGTGAGGTTTATACCTGTAGTAACTCATTACGGTATGAGATATTCAAACATTAAGACTTATACGCTAGCTGATTACCCTAAAGAACTTGCGAATGTGCATGGATGTAAAGTATACACACCGCAATTTAATTACGAATATATACAAAATGTAGTGAATGACGTAATAGACAAACAATTTTTAACACCATACAAGTAAAATTTGATATAAGTTGAGGAAGGTTGAGAATTATATGAAAGTTATTAGTCAAGTTTATTTCACTGAGAATATTTCGGTTATTTCTTTTGAAACTGCACCAGCAAATATAGGTTTTTTAGCATCTTTGTTTGACATGGTTGCAAAAGCAGGTATTAATGTTGATATGATATCTCAAACTGCACCAAAAGGCTTAAATAATTCAATTTCATTTACAGTTATAGATACACGTGTAGCTGATATATTGCAAATTGTTAGAAATCTTGAAGGTAAGTATAAAACTGTTAAGCCACTTGTTTCAATAGGTAATGTGAAAATTTCACTTTATGGTGAGGAAATGCCGAGCAAAGTTGGTGTTGCGGC
>DAMDCT010000046.1:6341-12981 GCA_032091455.1 Oscillospiraceae bacterium
TAGATATAATTTTAATAACTACTTCCGACGTTGATATTTCTATGGTAGTTCAAAGTTCTCATGCCGATTTAGCATATGAAACCTTGAAAAACGCCTATATTGTTTAGCAAAAATATTGTATTTGACAAACATGTTTTTGTATGGTAAAATAATTAAGCCGCGTGTGTAGGGTTTTTAAAGTCAAGCTATGCTTGCTCCGTAAACAGCGAGATTAGAGAAAAGGCAGGTGCCTTGTAAATGTACGCTATTATTGAAACTGGTGGAAAACAATACCGTGTAAGCGAAGGTGATGTAATTTTTATTGAAAAGTTAGAAGTTGTTGATAACGACACTATTACTTTTGATAAAGTTATTGCTGTAAGCAACGATGACGGTATGACAGTTGGATCTCCTTTAGTTGCTGGTGCAGCAGTTAAAGCTACTGTATTAAAAAACGGCAAAGGAAAGAAAATTACTGTTTTCACTTACAAACCTAAAAAGGGTTACAGTCGCAAATTAGGTCATAGACAACCTTACACTAAAGTAAGAATTGAAACTATTAACGCTTAATTTATACCTTAATGCAACGGCAACTTTCGTTACCGAGCATCAAAATTAACCTTTTGTATCGTTTTCGTTACGATTGCGTCCATTGCAAACAGTATGATTAATGCAGAATTTTATTTGAAGAATGAAGTCTTGGTTGGTTTTAGTATAAAAGGACATGCAGGTTATGCCGATTACGGATTAGATGTTGTGTGTGCCGCAGTAACTTCAGCAGTTGAATTAACGGCTAATGCGATTACTGATATATTAAAAGTTTCCGCCTCAGTGGGAGTTTTTGAGAACGAAATAAGACTTACTTTACCAAATAGTGATAAGGATAATGTAAAGTGTGCAATTACCTTTCTAAAGGCTTTGCGTTTGCATTTGGAGCTTTTATCACAAGACTACAAACAAAATATTCGACTAATTGACATGGAGGTGTAATGCTATGTTAAGACTTAATATGCAATTTTTTGCACATAAAAAAGGTGTTGGTTCTACTAAAAATGGACGTGACTCTGAGGCTAAGCGTCTTGGCGCTAAACGTGCTGATGGACAATTTGTTCTTTCAGGAAACATTTTAGTTCGTCAACGCGGAACTCATATTCATCCAGGTGAGAATGTTGGACGCGGTTCTGACGACACACTTTTTGCAAAAGTTGATGGCAAGGTTAAATTTGAACGCTTAGGACGTGACCGTAAAAAAGTTAGCGTATACGCTGAACAATAATTAATATTTGCTATAAAAGCGTGCTGTCAAAAGCACGCTTTTTTGTTGATGTATTTATGTGACTGTTTTGAAATGGTTTATATGCGAAAAATATAACTTTATATTGATATATTCACATAATTTATATATAATAAGTATATTAGATTGAATTATTAATTCAAATCACTCTCGTATAATTATAAATGTTAAAACGTATTTTTAGATATTATTTATAAAATGTTTTAACTCATAAGGGCAAACATAATGCTTAAAAGTATTTTATAAATACTTTGGGAAAAGGCGGTAAATAGATGTTTATAGATAAAGTGAAAATATATATTAAGGCAGGAAAAGGTGGAAATGGATTTGTTTCTTTTCATCGTGAAAAATATGTAGCTGCTGGCGGTCCTGATGGTGGTGACGGCGGAAAAGGTGGCAATATTGTATTTGTAGTTGATGATAATTTATCAACCCTTGTTGACTTTCGATTTAAAAGAAAGTTTATTGCAAAAGATGGCGATAATGGCGGTATGAAACAATGCTCTGGAAGAGGTGCTGATGACCTTATTATAAAGGTTCCAAGGGGAACTGTTTTAAAAGAAGTTGAAACAGGACGTATTGTTGCAGACCTTTCAGGGGACGAGCCTGTTATAATTGCAAAAGGCGGGAAAGGTGGTGCTGGTAATCAGCATTTTGCCACTCCTACAAGACAAATACCTCGATTTGCAAAGCCAGGAAAACCTGGGGAGGAATATGAGCTTATTCTTGAGTTAAAGCTATTGGCAGATGTAGGACTAGTTGGTTTTCCTAATGTTGGAAAGTCAACGCTTATTTCAGTTGTAAGTGCGGCGAAACCAGTTATAGCGAATTATCATTTTACAACATTAACGCCAGTACTTGGCGTGGTTAAGATTGATGAGGGCAGAAGCTTTGTTATGGCAGATATACCAGGGCTTATTGAAGGCGCTAGTGAGGGTGTAGGACTTGGGCATGACTTCTTACGTCATGTTGAGAGATGCCGTCTTATAGTGCATATAGTAGATGTGTCAGGCATAGAAGGCAGAAATCCATGTGAAGATTTTGATGCTATTAATAAAGAACTTGAAAACTTCAGTGAGGAACTTTCATCACGTCCGCAAATTGTTGTTGCAAATAAATGTGACATGGCAACTGAGGAACAAATTTCTGAATTCAAGAAATATGTTGAAGAAAAAGGGTATCAGTTCTTTGAAGTATCAGCAGTAACAACACAGGGAACTCGCGAATTAGTGCAAGAGATTGCATTACAGATTGAAAAGCTACCACCAATTAAATCGTATGAAGCACAGCCTCTTACTCCAGAGGAACGTTTTGAACGTGAAAATAGATATAATAGCTTTGAAATCACAGTCGAAGACGGTATATATTATGTAGAAGCACCGTTCTTAGAGCCAGTGCTTATGTCAGTAAATATGGAAGATTACGAGTCACTTCAATATTTCCAACGTGTTCTTAGAAGTAGCAAAATCATTGATAAACTTATAGAAATGGGCATCAATGAGGGCGATACTGTAAGCATATTTGATTTTGAATTTGACTTTGTAAATTAAAGGATTATATCATATGATAGAACAACAAACTAACATCAAAGAGGTAAATCAATTTAGTTCTCTAGGCTTAGCATATATTGGCGATAGCGTATATGAATTATTGGTTAGAGAAAAAATTATTGCACAAGGCAATATGCCTGTAAATAAATTGCATAAAAAGACTGTGTCATACGTGTGTGCTACTGCCCAGTCAAAGGCGGTTGGTGTTATCATTGACACGCTAACTGACCAGGAAATGTCTGTTTACAAGCGTGGCAGAAATGCAAATGGTAATACAGTCCCTAAAAATGCTAACCCACAGGATTATCGCAGGGCAACAGGACTTGAGGCTTTGTTTGGCTATCTGTATTTATCTAATCAAACGAAACGTTCAATAGAGCTGTTTGAATTAATTTATAATGAAACTATAAAACCTAATAATTTGTAATAATATAATTGTGCCCAATGTGGCAGAATAGGTGATGTTATGAGTAAGAATATTAAAGCTACTGAAGCCAAACTTGATCCAAAGGCATTTGCAATTGATATACTAATTACAATTATGGGTACTATGCTTTTTGCGTTAGCAGTACACATGTTTACAGTACCAAACCATATTGCACCTGGTGGTATAGCGGGTATATCTACTATCTTAAATTATTTAACAAAGTATCCAATAGGTATTATTAATATTATACTAAATATACCTATAATCATAATTGGCATTATATATTTAGGAAAGCGATTTATGATTAAGACCTTTATATCTATTGTTACTTTTACATTATCAATGGATTATATTTTGGTTAATTTACCTACTTATACAAATGATAAAATTGTTGCAACAATCTTTGGCGGCTTGCTTATGGGTGCTGGAGCGGGTTTCGTATTAACACGAGCTAGTTCTACAGGCGGAATGGATGTAATAAATAAAATAATAGCTAAGAAATTGCCTCATATTAAGCTTGGCAAGATTATATTTTGTTCTGATTTAGTAGTTATTACTCTATCAGGATTTGCATTTGGAAGCGCTGAGCCAGTACTATATGCAGCTATTACTTTATATATTTCAGCAACTGCGCTCGACACAGTTTTGTATGGCTTTAATGTTTGTAAGCTTATGTATATTGTATCTGAAAAGTCAGATGAAATTGCCAAGAGAATTATCACTGAGATGAAAAGGGGCGCAACAATCCTTGAATCGCATGGGGCATATACAAATACTAAAAAGCCAACTATTATGTGTGCTGTAAGGCAAAATGAATATTTTAGGATGAAAAAAATAGTTCAGTCAACTGACCCTAATGCATTTATTATTATCGCAAGTGGTACTGAAATAGTAGGTTCTGGGTTTAAATCAAATGACCAATAATAAAAAAAGGCGGACAATGTCCGCCTAAATACAATATATAGTTGTTGCAATAATTGATTATTAATCAAATTTTTAGAGTAAATTCATTTATTTATTTACAATCTTTACAGTCTTTGCAATCATTGGTACTATTCTTTTTAGATGATTTTTTTGGTCTAGCATTAGCGTTAGTGTTAGTCATCTCATAAGTTAGTCCGTCATTAGTAACACCAGATACAGCTTCGTTGTTTTTATAAGTTTTATTTGTTTTTTTAGCCATTTGCAGTTCACCTCTTTTCAATTAATAACTAGTTTATAGGTTTCGCCGCTATTTAAAATTAATTAATTTAAATACGGTAACATTATTATGTGACTAAATAAACTGGCTATACAGTTGCAAGGCAATAAAATAGGTATTACAAATATTTATATAATAATTATTGGCACATTTTTCAAATTAGAAAGGATTGATCACAATGTCAGGACATTCAAAATGGAGTACAATTAAACACAAAAAAGGTAAAACTGATGCGCAAAGAGCAAAGGTTTTCACAAAAATAGGTAGGGAGATTACCGTGTGTGTAAAAGAAGGCGGTGGCGATCCTACTGTCAACACCAAACTTAGAGATTTAATTGTAAAAGCAAAAGCAAATAATGTTCCTAATGATAACATAGATCGTGTTATTAAAAAAGCATCAGGTGATGGAGATAAGAATAATTATGAAACTGTTGTTTATGAGGGATATGGACCAAATGGTGTTGCGGTAATTGTTGAAACACTTACTGATAATAGAAATAGAACAGCAGCAGATGTTAGACACTATTTTGATAAATTCGGTGGAAATCTTGGTGCAATGGGCTGTGTTTCTTTCATGTTTGAAAGAAAAGGTGTTATTATTATCGAGAATGAGGGAATTGATGAAGAGAAAGTAATGGATGATTGTATGGAAGTTGGAGCTGCAGATTTTGATTATCAAGATGACGCAGTTGAAATCTATACTGATGTAGAAAACTTCAACGAAGTTCGTCAAGCATTAGAAAACAAAGGTTATACTTTTGCTTCAGCTCAAATTGAACAAGTTCCATCTACATACACAACTCTTACAGATGAACATCATATATCAAAAATGAACAGACTAATTGATGCACTAGAAGATAACGATGATGTTCAAGAGATTTGGCACAACTGGGAAAACCCAGATGCGGAATAATTAATATGAAAGATTTTTTTATATTTCATTGTGTATCATAAAGTAAATCATAGCATTTTTTTAAAATGTCACTGATTTCTTCAATATTAATATATCTAGCTTGCCTAATCGTTTCTCTGCCTTGCATGAAAACAAGAATAGCAGGAACAGCAAAGATATTCAATTGAGCTGATACCTCTAGATTTTTATCGGTTTCTAATTCTACAAATTCTATATTTGGGTATGAAACTAACATATCAATAACTTTTGGCTTTATTATGTTACATATTCCACATTTTTCCCCACTAAAATATATTAAAACTATATCTTTTTGTTTTATTAAAATATTAATGCCATTTTTTGTATATGTTTTATTCATGAAATGAGCCTCTTTTTCTTGTTTGTTTTTTGTATCTTTATGTAATGAATTATCATAATTATAATAATATAAAAGATTATGCCCATATGTTTGACATTTTATTGACTGGTACATTATTTGGTAGTATAATCAAAATAAAAAGGAGTGCTAATATGAAAAGTTGTGCTGTATGCGGTGGAGAGAATTTTCAAAGATTAATTGATACAGATGAAAAAATTTGTTTACCAAAAAGAGGAGACGTTCAAGAAAGTGTTGGTATTGACTACTATGCTTGTGTAAATTGTGGTTATATTAATCTTCATCTAGATGATGCGTCATTAGAAAAAGTGAAAAAATATAATAGTTTATAAATATCATTATTAATATTTAAAAGTCCCAACAAGCATTATGCTTGCTGGGACTTTTTCGTGTGTACATATTATTAATTATAATTTTATTCCTTGTATACCCCATATGTTTTTGCAATATCAACCATTCTTTGTGCTCTGTCAAATGGAGCATTTGCAGGATATTCGCAGCCGGTAGCAAGCATAAAACCACCGTCTTTTGCAAAAACATCTATTTGCTCTTTGCAGGCATTATCCCATTCCTCATCAGTTCCCAAAACTGCCATTGCAGGAGGAATACAGCCAATAAGTGTAACTTTGTCACCATATTTCTCTTTGCATTGTTGGAAGTTTTCACAGTCATCTGGCGGGTACAGAAAAGATATTGCGCAAGGATTCATAGTCTTAATTTGAGCATCGAAATATATTTTTTGTCCACAGTTATGTATCATAACTAGACACTCTCTTGCGTGAACAACATCAGCAAGCTCTTTAACTAATCCACCTTCTAAATCAAGCCACATTTCCTTAGACATAATTGAGCCAGAAGAAAAAAGAGTATCAAACATTATTGCATTTACGCCAGTGTCAA
>DAMDCT010000046.1:12991-15122 GCA_032091455.1 Oscillospiraceae bacterium
CATTACAGTAATCTTTAAGGGTTTCGTTAACTTCTCTAGCTGCATCTCTAACAGCATCAGGATCGTCATACATATCCATGTACATATCCTGCTGGTTTCTAAGCATCGATAAAGTTCCTAGAGGGCCAAATACAAAAGCTACTATTGGAACTTCTTTCCCCTTTTGTTCAACAAGTTTTTTACATACTTCTATTTGCATCATCATTCTTTTTGAATTACGATAATCAACCTTTTTAATCTTTGCATAATCATCAATATCTTTAATAATGCTATCAGAATAATCAGGATGAGCCGCTTCATTTTCAGGGAAAATTAATTTTTGTCCCCATGCATCGCATTCAACTGATAAGTCGATTAGAGTAACTATACAGTCTTGTTCGTACATTTCTTGCGCCTTTATTAGTGCGTCAGCACAAGTTTGCGCATCAGTAGACCAAGTTTCATAGGTAGCACCAACCAATTTTCTGGATATTCCACTTAGTATAGGGTATACAGGGACTCTATCAGGTTCTTTATGGTTAAGAGAAGTTACAACACGCTCCATTGAATTCATAAATTTTACCTCCATTTATAATATGATTAAAGTTTAACATATAGAAAGTCGAGTTTCTTATAAAGATTGAAGATTTTTGGTAATAAAATAAGATGTTTAACAAAACAGCAAATTGATCAAAATAATTAGGAGCGCATATCAACGGATATGCGCTCCTAAAAGATTTTATAAAAATAGCCCATCATATATTGAATTGAATAATATTCCTGTGTTATCTGCACCATGTTGCCAGTACATAATACCAGCCAAGCCCTGTTCTTTGACATAATTACATTTATGCTTTATTGACATTGGATCATCATATGAAATAAAGGAGTATCCATCAAAAAGCCAGGGAGCCTTTGCAACATCATCCCAGTATTTTGTAAAGCTATTACTTTTTTCATAAATGTGGTGTATTGCTGTATAGTCAGGTCCAAAGTCACCAATTGTTTCAGCGTCTTGATTAAGACCATTATTTACTGTACTTTTAACTCCGTCCCATCTTCTTGAATAAAAAGCAACGCCTATTACAAGTTTATTTGCAGGAATACCAATACCTTTTAATAACTCTACTCCCTCTACAGTACTAAATTTAATAGGAGCATTAATTGGCTCGTAAAGGTTTGTATGATGACCTGCTGGCTGTGCCCATCCTCTTAAATCATAGGTCATAATATTAATAAAGTCTAAGTATTGATGTAGATTTTCCATTTCAGTAGTATCTAAAAACCATTGACCAGCCGCCGCTGCAATGGTAAGCCAACATTTTCTGCCACGTTTAACAGCATATTCATCAAGTTTTTCTCGATATGCTTTTAGCAAAGCAGTATGCTGATATTTTTCATCCGTATTGCCTGTGCTTCCTGGAAATTCCCAGTCACAGTCAATCCCATCAAGATTAAACTCCTCAATTATCTCCATAGTTGATTTAACAAAGTTATCTATATTATTAGATGATGTAGCTTCACCATGCCCCATTGCATTTCCTCCTCCAGTGGAGAGCAGAATGTTAAGATTAGGGTTATACGTTCTTAGCTTAGGTATAAAACGAAAATACTTTTTAATTGCCTGAATAGATATAAGATTGTTCTCGACAACCCCAAAAGCAATATTTAGATGAGTAAGCTTTTGTGCTTGTGCTTGTGTAATATCAGGTAAAACAGAGGCATTTGTATATCCTGCAAAAATATAATTCCGATTAGACATTTTATGACCATCCCTTCGTATAGACTTAGCATTTTATTCTACTGTGTTATAATTTATGAAAAATAGAATAAATCTTTTTTTCACAATTAATTTACGTTTATTCGAGCATTATATCATTAAATGCACGTTAGGTAAATACCTAAAATGCATTATATTATTAAGATAATATATAATTGCCAATTAATTACCAAATATAATGCCGATTTGTAAAAAAATTCAAAATTTATTTAAAAAATATTGCGGTTACTATTGCAATTTTAATAATAAAACATTATAATAATTATTAAGTGGTGAAAAGTGGTTCGTGGTGGCACGTTTGCCCTAAAAATTGCAAGGTGGTGGGGAAGTTGTTAATAGGCGAATATAGCTATAGCATCGATGTAAAAGGAA
>DAMDCT010000046.1:15132-20259 GCA_032091455.1 Oscillospiraceae bacterium
GAAGACTTAATTTCCCTGTTAAACTACGTGAGAATTTAGGCGGACGCTTTATCATCGCAAAGGGCTTAGGTGATAATTGCTTATTTGTTTATTCTCTTGAAGAGTGGCAGAATGTTGAACAAAAGATAAAAGGACTTCCACTTTCAAAAGCAAGAAATCTTCAAAGGTTTTTCTTTGCAAGTGCTTTAGAGGTTGAGCCGGACAAGCAGGGTAGAATTGTTATACCTGCAAACTTGAGAGAGTATGCTGCGCTTAATAAGGACGTAATGATTATTGGCGCATCAACTCATTGTGAAATTTGGAGCAAGGAAAGCTGGGATAACATTTGCTTAGAACTTGATTCAAACACAATTGCTCAAGCAATGGACGAACTAGGTTTCTAAAATATATATTCAGTGGGAAGTTCTTCACATTTGAAAGCTAATAGTGGGGAATAATGAATGATATAGGGATGAACCTGGTAATTAAAGGAGTTAACTTGTATGGATTTTAAGCATGTATCAGTAATGCTCGACGAATGTATCGATGGATTAAACATAAACCCTGATGGAATTTATTTGGACGGCACTGCGGGTGGAGCGGGCCACTCATGTGAAATCGCACGCAGGCTCACATCAGGTAGATTAATTTCACTCGATCAAGACCCAGACGCAATAAAGATAGCTACACAGCGTCTGGGCGAATTTAAAAATGCACAGGTTGTTGCTGCTAATTTTAAGAATATGGATGAGGTTTTACACAATTTACAGATTGATGGTGTGAATGGAATACTACTTGATTTAGGAGTATCTTCTCATCAACTTGATGTATTGGAGCGTGGCTTCAGCTACAAAGGTGAAGCCCCCCTTGACATGAGAATGAGTCAGCAAGGGATTTCTGCAAAAGACATAGTAAACACATATTCTGTTAATGATTTAACACGCATAATGCGCGAATATGGTGAAGAAAGCTATGCTAGAAGGATTGCGTTTAACATTTATAATGCTAGAGAGAAAAAGCAAATTGAAACGACGCAAGAACTTGCAGATATAATTAAATCATCAATTCCAGCAGCAAAAAAAAGAGAAAAGAACCCGTGTAAAAAAACTTTTCAAGCAATTAGAATTGCCGTAAATGGCGAACTTGACAGCCTATCGGAAGGGTTGGACAAGGCTTTTGCAAGCCTCAATAGTGGGGGCAGGCTTGCGATTATTACTTTTCACTCTTTAGAGGACAGAATGGTAAAGCATCGATATTTAGAGTGGTGCAAGGGATGTACTTGCCCACACGACTTTCCAGTATGTGTTTGTGGTAATTTACCTAAAGCACGTCTTGTTAATAGAAAGCCAATAATGGCTTCAAACGAAGAACTGGAAGTCAACAGAAGGAGCAAAAGTGCAAAGTTAAGGATAATTGAAAAAATATAGGGGCAGGTGATAGCAATGGACTCTCGTTCAAATTTAGCACATGACTTCAGGCAGTTTGAAGAAAGAGAAGTGCCAGTAAAACCGCAAATAAAACAGGTTAAGAAAAGTAAAAATGCAACAAAAACTTTAAGTATGGCAAGGGCAGTAAGTTATTTGCTGATTGCAATTGTAATGCTATCAATGTTAATCTATTCCCGAGCTATGCAAGCTGAAATTGATGCTGAATATTCTAAAACAACTAAAGGTATAAGTAAGATTATGGATGATAATAGTCATCTAAAGATAAAACTTGAAAGTAAAATGTCACTTAAAAATATTGAAGATATTGCTACAAGTAAACTTGATTTAGTAAAGCTTGATGATAGAAATATAGAATATCTAAATTTAAACATAGAAAATAAAGCACAAGTAATAAAACCAAAAACTCTATGGACTAATGTATCGGATTGGTTTAGTGGATTATTTCACTAAAAAAAATTTAACTAAATAAGATATATAAAAGATAGGTCATTGTGTCTTTAAAGGAATATTAGTTGGGATTATATAATAAAATATTAAAGATAGGGGGAAAGCTTTTGCTATCCCCTTAGTCATTAGATATACACAGATAAAGACTATCTACTGGAAAGGTGGTTAAAAGTTAATGTCAAAAGGACCAACCTTGAAAATGAAAAAAAGGCTTAATTTTGTTGTAATAACAGCAATTGTTTTAGTATTTGCTGTAGTTTTCTCAAACCTTGTCAGGATTACTGTTTTTCAGTATGATGAATATAAACAAAAGGCAATACAACAACAATTAAAGCCAGAAACGATTCCTGCAAACAGGGGAACAATATATGATAGGAATATGGGCGTGCTTGCACAAAGTGCAACTGCATGGGATGTTGTTTTAGCACCCCTTGATATGGTTGATGAGCAAAAGCAAGAAATAGCAAATAAACTTGCTGAAGTGCTCAGTGATGAAAAGAAAAAAATTGAGCCACAACAGATATTAGATAAAACAAAAAAAAAGAATAGATATGAAATAATTAAGACAAAGCTAGAAAAAGAAACCGCTGATAAAATAAGAAAATTAATTGTAGATGGTACGGTTTCTACAACTGATAAAAAAAAGACCACCCCTTGGAAGGGCGTTGACCTTGTTGAAAATACTAAACGATATTATCCTAATGGAGTATTTGCTTCATCGTTAATTGGCTTTTCAGGAACTGACCAAGGACTTTATGGTTTAGAGCTATCCTATAATAAGGAACTAAGCGGAACACCAGGCTATGTAGTATCTTCTAAAAATGGTGTTGGCGAAAACATGCCTGTAAACCTAGAGGAAAAATTTGAACCAATAAACGGTAATAATTTAGTACTTACTCTTGATGAAACAATTCAGCATTTTTTAGAAAAAGAACTTCAAACTGCAATGGATAATTACAACCCTAAGATGGGTTGTGCTGGAATTGTTATGGATGTTAATACAGGAGAAATATTGGCAATGGCAAATCTACCAAGTTTTGATTTGAATAAGCCATTCGAAATATATGATAAAACAGCAATTGATCTTATTAATAAACTACCCGAAGACCAAAGAAAAGATGCAACAACAAAGGCACGGGGTGAGCAATGGAGTAATAAGTCAATATCATATGCGTACCAACCAGGTTCCGTCTTTAAAACGGTTGTTGCATCTGCTGCGCTAGAAGAAAAGACCTCATCACTTAATTCAACATTTTATTGCCCTGGTTATGTTATGGTTGCAGACAGAAGAATGAGCTGTCATAAGCATGAAGGGCATGGCTCATTAGACTTCACTGGGGCACTTGTAAACTCATGTAATCCTGCATTTGTAAAAATAGGTGCAGACCTTGGCGCTGATTCATTCTTTAAATACTTTAAAGGGTTTGGATTAACTGAAAAAACAGGTATCGACCTTCCTGGTGAGGGAACAAGCCAGTATTACACTAATAAGCAGCTTGGAATAGTATCACTAGCAAGCTGTTCATTTGGACAGTCAATGGCAGTTACACCAATACAGATGGTAACAGCTGTAAGCGCTGTTGTTAATGGTGGAAATCTAGTAACCCCATACGTTGTTAAAGATATACTTGACCAAGATGGAAATGTAGTGAAATCAACACAGCCTAATATAAAAAGACAAGTAATATCAGACGCAACATCGGCACAACTAAAAAAAATGATGGAGGCTGTTGTAGATATAAAAGGCGGAAGTAATGCAAAAATTAAAGGATATAGAATTGGTGGTAAATCAGGAACATCACAAAAACAAAACCCAGGAGATTCTACAGAAGCTCGTATAGGCTCTTATATTGCAGTTGCCCCAGCCGATAATCCTAAAATTGCAGTTTACATAATGATAGATGAACCGACTACAGGGGGGCAAGTATATGGTAGCGTAATTGCAGCTCCAGTTGTTGCTGAGATTATGAAAGCCACTCTTCCGTATATAGGTATTAATCCACAGTACACAGAAGAAGAACTTGCAACTAAAGAATCAACTATGCCTTTCCTTATAGATTTAGGTGTAAATGAAGCACAAAGCAAGCTTTCAGCGCAAGGATTGGGCAAACCAAAAGTTATTGGAAATGGAAAAGCCGTTATCAAGCAAGTACCAAGTCCAGGAAATAAAATTCCAAAAGATGGATTGGTAATATTATATACAGAAAGTGATAAAGAAACATTAGCACCTGTACCAAATGTTGTTGGTCTTTCACCTTCGGATGCAAAGACTAAACTAGAAGCCGCAAGATTTAACGTTATTATAAGTGGATTAGCAACTAATCATGCAAACTCTAAAATAGTTTCACAAAACGTTGGAAAGGGTGTCATGAAACCAATAGGCACTATTATTGAAATAAAATGTATTAAGAGTGACACTGATTAAATTATTTATGAATAAAACTATTCATAAATTGTAAAACACAGGACGTAAAAAGCTTATCATTATAAACATTAATGTTTAATGGAGGAGTATTTATGTTGTTGTCAAAGTTGCTAATTGATTGTAATGTGTTATCTGAATACATAGATTACGATGTTGTTGATGTAAAGTCAAATTCCAATGAAGACCTTAAAGGTTCAGTATATGTATGTATTAGTGGTGTGAAAAATGATGGACATCAATATGCTAAAATAGCGGTTGAAAAGGGAGCTGTCGCCGTTGTTTGTGAACATGATTTAGGTGTTGAAAACCAGATAATAGTAGAAGATACAAGACGTTGCTATGCATGTATGTGTAAGAATTTATATGACAAAAAAGCTGATGAACTTGCGCTTATTGCAACAACGGGAACAAATGGTAAAACCTCAGTTACAACAATTATTCAGAAAATATTAGCTACTGCTGGTATAGAGTCTGGGCTTGTATCAACAATTCAAGCAGAATATAACGATTATGAGGAATTACTAGATAAAACAACCCCAGATGCACATACATTGCATAGGATATTCAAGACCATGAGAGATAGTGGCTGTGAGGTAGTTTGTCTTGAAGCTTCCTCTCATGCATTAGACCAAAAAAGACTTGATTATTGCTCCTTTGATGTTGCAGTTTTCACAAACTTAACGCAAGACCATTTAGATTATCATAAAAATATGTTAGAATATTTTAATGCAAAAAAGAAACTTTTTTATATGTCTAAATATGCTGTAATAAATGTTGATGATAGTTATGGAAGAGAATTGAAAGAAGAGCTTGAGATTCCATTTTGCA
>DAMDCT010000047.1:0-1127 GCA_032091455.1 Oscillospiraceae bacterium
TATTATCTGTATAATAATGTCAAGCGGAATTAGTTTAATAAATAATATGAAAATCAAGGTGTGAATATTTATGATAGATAAAAAAAATCCGATTCCTTTGTATATACAACTAACTGACCATATAAAAAATTTAATTGATACAGGTAGTTTATCTCAAGGAGAACAAATCCCAACAGAAACAATGTGGATGAATGAATTTTCTCTTGGGCGAGCAACTGTTAGAGCGGCACTCGCTGAGCTTGAACGAAAAGGGGTTATATATAAATTAAGAGGAATAGGCACATTTGTATCAAAAAAGCAG
Organism: Oscillospiraceae bacterium; assembly: GCA_032091455.1. Taxonomy (GTDB): domain Bacteria; phylum Bacillota; class Clostridia; order Oscillospirales; family Ruminococcaceae; genus Paludihabitans. Next base: position 302 of record DAMDCT010000047.1, read on the forward strand.
ACTTCGCTGGCACTAATACCTCTAATTAGTTTTACCTATCCCCTACAAGCTTTAGGGCTTAACATCCAAAATAATATAGTAAAAAAAGAAAAGATAATGCCTTCTCGTGAATTAATGAAGACTATGAGATGTACTGTCAAAAATGAAAGATGGCATTGTTTAAGAATTCGATATGTTAAAGATAGTGCAATTGCAATAGAAAAGTCCTATTTTTCCACGAGCTCATTTGAGAAAATAAAGGAGTTTGATTTAACAGGTTCTCATGCTCAAATATTAATTAAAGATGCAGGAATTTCACTTAAAAAAATAGACCAATCTATAATTTCAAGGCTTCCCACTAAAGAAGAACAGGAAACATTAAATTTAAGCAATGAACAAATGGTATTAGAACTTACAAGATGGATGTATGAAGAAAGTGAAAAAGACCCTTTTTCATATGTAGAATTCGTTATACCTCAAGACTTATTACTTGATATATAGGGTTAATGTAAGCTAATTTAAAACTAAAAGAATATTGAACACAAAAGGAGAATGACATAATGAACAATCATGTAATTGAATTTTACGACAGCATAGATGAAGATAGCAGATTAACTGGTTCTAATTCTCGCAAGGTTGAATTTTTTACGACAACCAAAATACTAAATGAGTATATTAGTAAAGGTACTAAAGTGCTTGATCTTGCCTGTGGTACTGGGGCATATGCTTTGCACTATTCAAATAAAGGTGCAGACGTTTTTGCATATGATTTAACTCCAAAACACATTGATATTTTAAATGACAAACTTTCAAAAACAAATTTGTCAATGAAAACTGGTGTAAATGA
>DAMDCT010000047.1:1137-1800 GCA_032091455.1 Oscillospiraceae bacterium
TTGAAGATAAATCATTTAATATTGTCCTATGTATGGGACCAATGTATCATCTTGTTGATGAACAGCTACGAACAAAATGTATAGCTGAATGTAATCGGGTATTGAAAGATGACGGAGTTCTTGCAATTGCTTATATCAATCGCTTATTTGTCTTTCCTTACGTTGCACTTCTCGATAATAAACTTTTCAATATGTCACTTGCTGAGAAAATACTTACTACTGGAGTTATTACTCATGATGACCCTGACTGCTTTTTTCCAGATTCATATTATTTTGGTGTTGAAGAACTTGAGGATTTTGTCATAGCTAATGGATTTGATGTGATTGACCACATTGCAACAGACGGGTTAAGCCGAATTGCTAGGGAAAAAATTGACGAACTTTCAGATGAAAACTTCTCTATTTGGTGTGATTATCATTTTAAAACGTGCCGTGAAAAATATGTTTTAGGCACGAGTAATCATGGATTAGTAATTGGAAAAAAAGCATGTGAAAATAATTAATAAATAAGTTTTATAAGAAAGGACTTATAACAAATGACTAACTATTTTTATAACAATGATATTGATAAAAGTACTTATAATATTATTTTGAATTATATGATGAAAAACTGTGACTGTTTTGCTTTAGTTGAAGTGAATTTTGATTATCTAAATTCACCTT
>DAMDCT010000047.1:1810-7609 GCA_032091455.1 Oscillospiraceae bacterium
TAAGAATAGCAAATATTAAAAATGAAATTAGAAAGGCAGCTAGACATATTTATAGGTGCTGTAATGAAAGTATTGAGATGCTTAGACAATTCGATACTTTTTTTGATATTGAAAATCAAATGGATATTGCCTTTTATAGGGATTCTCAATGCTTACTCTATACCATTTCGCATGAAGGTAATTTTGCTGTAAATTCAAATAGTTTAATGGTATTGTTTTAAAAAAGCAACTCAACACATTAAAATTTTCTCTGTCAATATCAAAATTATAAGGAGTAAAGACTATGGAAAAGAATATTTACAAATCTGACTGGCACATACACTCACAGATTTCATATGATGCTAAATTATCAGCAGAAACATTATTAGAGCAAACCAAAAAACAAGGAATAACTGAGTTCGGAATTACTGACCATGTAAATTTTCCTTCATGGATTTCATATTTATATAAATCACGAGAACTTTGGGAGAAATACAAACAAAAAGGTTTTCATTTAGGAGTTGAATTAACTACTATTTCCCAATATCAACATGATTATGACCGAATGAACTCAACCCTTGAAGGCTATATTGAACGTAGTGCAGGAGATGGCGAGCCAATACAATTACCGCTTACACTAGAGGAGTTAAAATCTTGTGGGGTAGAATATACAGTTTGTGCAGTACACTGGACTATGAATGTCCCACGTGAACAGAAATGCATAATAAGTGATTATCATAGACAGCAGATGTATTTAGCAACAGATTCTCGTGTTGATATTATTGGTCATCCATGGTGGATTCCGTTTTCATTTCTGTCTGACGGTTACGAAAAGAGGTTCACTGATTTTTCTATCATACCTAAAGGTATGATAGATGAATTTGCTGCTGCAATGAAAGAAAATAACAAGATTATGGAATATAATCTTTTAAGTTTTGCTCAGTCTGATCAATTTCCAGAAAAATTTTGCAAGCAATATGCTGAATTTACACGAGATATGTTTGAACGTGGCGTACCGATTTCTATTGGTAGCGACGAACATGGTCCAGAATATGGTGATTATCGAGAAAGTGCAAAATCTTTCTTAGAACCAGTTGGCTTTTGTGCTAGCGACTTTGTTAGTCCAAATTTTCGCAGATGGTAAACTATTACTGATGAATCTTTTGATTATCTGTTATACTACAGTAAATTAAACAGGAGGCAACAGTAATGACTAAATTATACTCACTTAACCGCAGACGCAGATGATAAGCTTGTATCCTTATTTAAGGTACAGGCTAGAATTGCTGTGTGCCTATAAGTGAGTAAGATACTAAATTATGCTATATAATTTCTTTCTAACACTATTTAGGCATATAGCCAAAATAGTGATTTTTATTTTTAAGGAGAAATTTATATGTATCAACCAACATTAAAAAAGGCAATTTCAGATTTAATTACGCTACCACAAAACGCAACTATATTGGATATTGGGTGTAGAAATGCACATTGGCTATTGTATTTCGAAAGTTTATTTGGGGATAAAATATTAAAGTCAACAGGAGTTGATCAAACATCAAGAAGCTTTGATGAAGTAGATTATATCGGTTCAAAAATTGAATTAATTGAAAGTGACTGTTCAAGTGCGATTGATTTTCCTGATAACAGCTTTGACTTTGTATTCACTAAAGACTCACTTGAGTGTATTACTGACAAAGAAAATCATGTAAAAGAAATATATCGAATATTGAAGCCTAATGGCTTTGTGATTTGTATTCATTGCGATTGGGATAGTATAGTTTTCAATGGAAAAGAAAAAGAATTAATTAACAAAACAATTCATAATTATGCTAATTGGAAACAGCCGTGGATGGACGATATAGATAGCTGGATTGGCAGGCGTTTATATTCTATATTTAACACAACAGGTCTATTCACTGGTCAAGCTTATATACACAGCGTTATTGAAACGAGTTATCTAGAAGGCAATAATGGATATAATCAAATAAAAAATTTTGGCGATTTAGTTACTGATAACACAGGTCTAATCACTCAAGAAGAATATGATTTGTTAGTTACAGATATGCAAAACGCACAAGAAAATGGTACTTATTTGTTTTCAAAACCATATTATATTTATAAGGGAATTAAAACAGTATAATCTATTTTATGACGCTATAAAAGCCTATTGACATGTAGTCAATAGGCTTTGTATATCTTGTAAAGCTTATTCGTCTTTCATCTTAGCAAAACATTCGCTGCAATAAACAGGTCTGTCTTCTCTTGGTCTGAAAGGAACTTTTGCTTCTGCTCCACATGAAGCACACTCAGCAGTAAACATTTCTTTTTGAGCTCTCATGTTGTTTTTACGAGCGCCACGGCAATCTTTACATCTTTGTGGCTCATTCTCGAAGCCTTTTTCTGCGTAGAATTCTTGCTCACCAGCAGTGAATATGAATTCTGCTCCACAGTCTTTACAAATTAGGGTTTTGTCATTATACATTTTCTAATACCTCGCTTAGGATAATTTATTTGCCCGTTGACGGGTTTACACCGTCTCCTTTGAAGAACAACGCTCTAGAGATTAAGCTAGCAGGGCTTATATTTACAGCATTCTCAATGCTGTTGGAAACTATTTAACTATATATTATTTAAAACCGCTTTCAGCTTTCTTCTTGCACGTTGTAGAGCATTATCCACAGATTTTGGCGAAAAATTTAGCTTTGTTGCAATTAAACTATAATCACAACCTCTAAGATATAAAAACATAACATTTCTTTCAAAGTCTGACAAAACAGAATTAGTCAACTCTAGAAGCGATTCGTAACCCTCATTTTGGATGAATATTGTTTCGGGATTAGTTAGTTTTTTCTCAAACAGTTTATAGTTTTCTACTTCATCAATAGAAATAGAGTTTTTGTAAATTTGGGCTTTATTTGTAGAAGCTGATGCAAACAAATTATTTAATTTATTTGCAATGCAATGGTTAGCGTAAGTATAAAAACTTGCACATTTCTCAGAATTATAACTTCTGATTGCATTAAACAACCCCATGTAAGCCTCTTGCTTTATGTCATCATTATCAATGCTCTTTATGTGATAATTAGCAACTCGCTTATTAATCAAGCTTGCATATCTAATAATCAAAGCAGTGACTGCATCTTGATTTCCAGCAGTATAAAGCTCTAAAAGTTCCACATCGCTTTTATTAAGATACATCTGGTCAATTGGTTTATTTTCCATAGATTACAACCTACCAGCGTTTATAATTTAACATCATTATATCAAACAAAATTAGTGTTGTCAACTGTTTTTTTACAAAATGCACAAAAATTATTGGATGTGGTGGTATTTTTTTTGTTTGAATTGAGTATACTAACATGTTATGCACTAAAATAATAGTTGTTATTATGGATTAAATTCATATTAAATATCTTATATATAATCATTTAATATCATTTTTATTTTTCACAACATGAAAATGATTATACTACTTATTTTATTGGATATTATTACTGTTTGCAAATACAGTTTATTATATCATTCGAAAAGAGTAAAATCAAGATGATTTTACTCTTTTTTACAAAAGTTTTATATTATAGTACTAGTTTATTGTAGAACCCCGCTCTTTTTAATGCTGTTCTTAACACTGGAGCAAGCAAACAAGCTATTGTTACTGCAATTCCTGCATTAATAAGTGAAGTTAAAATCTTTGGCACACATGCAATTAATGCTGGTATAAATCCACTGCCTGCAAGCATTAACACAATAATACTCTTACTTATATGCAAAACTATATATGATAGCGAACCCACAATACCAGCAATTATATTCAATTTTGTGCTGCTACCTTTTTTGTTATTTAAAAACGCTATTGTTCCGCAAACAAATCCCATTATAAAGAAAAATACTAATGTAAATGGTGCACTTGCTATATACTTAGGATCAAGCAAATCAAACATCATTGAGCCAATTCCCGCTGAAAGTCCGCCTCTTAGCCCACCAAATAGAATACCCGATAATAAGCAAAAAACATTCCCTATTTTAAGCATTGTTACACCTGCTGGGGTAGGTATTTCTATTTTGATAAAATATGTTGTTACAAAACATATTGCTGCCATTACGCCAACGATTGCCATATCGTAAACAGAAAATTTAAATTTGTTATTCATATTATATTCTCCTTTTCCTCGCACTTGAATTTTCTATCCTTTTTGTGCGAAATAAAAGGATAGACTATAAATTTTGATAGCCGTTAAGCGAATGCCCTTGTGTTAGCCATACTAGATTTTTTTCTAACATGACGCCTTGCTTTGTATCAGTACCATAACTATACGTAGTTTTAATCGTAAGCTCTAAAAATCTTGTTGCACGTTCCATTGCAATCGCAAGACTATCACCATCTAAAATTGAAGCTACAACTATACTTGCAAATATATCACCTGTTCCAGGATAACTCGCAGGAACATAGCTACATATTACTCGCCAAAATGAGTGTGTATCTCTATCATAGCCAATGTTATTAATCGTCATATCACAAAGTTCAACCCCTGTGACGATTACTTGACGTGGACCTAACTCACTAAGTTTAGCTAGATTGCTTTTTGCCTCTTGTTGAGTAAGTGGACTTGGATTAAATGGTTTTTTAAGTAACATAAACATTTCTGTTTTATTGGGAGTTATTATGTCTGCGGCTTTAACAAGTTCAACCATTGAGTCGCACATTTCCTTAGTATAGGTTTTATACGTTTTACCGTTATCACCCATAACAGGGTCAACAACCACTAAAGCATCTTTATATGTATCTATGTAACTTAGGCAGTGATTAATTTGCTCTTTTGAGCCTAAGAAACCAGTATAAATGCAATCAAAATAAATTTTCAATTTTTTATAATGTTCAAGTGCATCTACAATATAATTGGTTAAATAAGTCATTACAACGTCACCAAATCCGCCTGTGTGGGTTGAGAACACTGCAGTCGGTATTGCAACTGCTTGAACTCCCATGACTGATAAAACTGGTGTTATGACTGACAGCGAGCATCTTCCTACTCCAGACATATCGTGTATGGCCGCTACACTTTTAATTGGCTTCATTATTGTTTCCCCTTTATTATATGTTATTGTTTTGTTTTACGCAAAACGACTTTATAAGTTAATTCACGCAACAAATTTGGCAAGTATAAATAATATATCATAAATATTTTATCACACTTTAGCAATAATAACATAATAAAAATTTAATTATTACAACTATATTATCGTTGTTTGATGTTTTGTATAAATTTTATTTAAATTGCAATTGAAATTTGTGATATTAGTAGATAAAAATTTATTTTAATTTATCTTTTGTTTGAATTTAATTTACTGGTTTGGTGATAATAAGTTTGTACAGTTAATATTAAAATTTATATTTGTTATTTAGAAAGGATTAGTTAATATGAAAAATAAAAGCACTATGAACTCTGTTGTTAAAGGTCTTGCTGCTGGTGCAGTTGTTGGAACAGCAACTTACATGATGACATCTTCAAGAAGAACTAATGGCTCTAGAATGAAAAAAAATGCATCAAGAGCTATGAAAGCAGTTGGAACAGTAATTGAAAATGTTTCATATTTAATGAAATAAACATAACGGGTGGAGAAAATTTTCTCCACCCGTTATGTTTATTTTATTTATCAAAGCTTTTACTCATATACAATACTAAATCATCACCATTTTCAACTGTTGTGTATGGTGTTGCTAGCTTATCTTGAAACCAAACTCCACTTCCGTCTGGAATATATCCTCTTTTAACGTACATACGTTGCGCAGGTCCATAGCCAGAATGCAAACCAACTCCT
>DAMDCT010000047.1:7619-20159 GCA_032091455.1 Oscillospiraceae bacterium
AGCAGATGATGTGAGACGTTTGCATAACTATACTTTCCGCAATATCCATCAAGATATTTCCAATACCAGTCCTTTGATATTTTATTAATACATTAAAGTCACAAATTACTGGTATGTTTTTATTTTTAAACGGACCATTTTCGTCTTTTGGCAATATCGTTAGATAGCCTGCTATATTGCTATCAATCTCTGCCACAAGCACATGCCTTTTACTATTTTGCTGGTCATCATAATATCTTTGAATAATCTCAATAGGCTTATTCCAACCTTGCTTTTGAAATTCATCTGTAAATAATTTAGCATCATTTACTTGCAATGACCTAATTATTAAATTATACTTTTTAAAATATACCATTTTCATGTCCTCTGTTTTCTGTAATAATTAATTTTTTATAAAACATAAAGGGCGAGTTTTCACTCGCCACCTTTATATTATATATACAATTATTTAAAATAAGCTAATAAATCATCAACCTTATCAGTTTTTTCCCAACGAACATCTAAATCTTCTCTTCCCATATGTCCATATGCCGCAAGTTGTTTATAAATAGGACGTCTTAAATCAAGCTCAGATATAATTTTTGCAGGGCGTAAATCAAATACAGCTTGTACTGCGTTTGAAATTTCTTCATTGCTATATTTTCCTGTGCCAAACGTATCAACCATTACTGAAACTGGTTTTGCAACGCCAATTGCATACGCTAACTCTATCTCACATTTTGTAGCTAGTCCTGCTGCTACGATGTTTTTAGCAACCCAACGAGATGCATATGCTGCACTTCTGTCAACCTTAGTTGGATCTTTTCCACTGAATGCACCACCACCGTGTCTAGCATATCCTCCGTAAGTATCAACGATGATTTTACGGCCTGTCAATCCACTATCACCTTGAGGTCCCCCAATTACAAAACGTCCTGTTGGATTAATTAGGTATTTTGTTTCTTCATCTAAAAGTTCTTCAGGAATAATTGGCTTTATAACATGCTCTACTAGGTCTCTTCTAATTGTCTCAAGTGTAACAACACTATCATGTTGAGTTGAAATAACAACTGTATCAATCCTTACTGGTTTATCATTTTCATCATATTCAACAGTAACTTGTGTTTTACCGTCAGGACGAAGATATTTTAAAGTTCCATCTTTCCTAACGTCTGTTAAGCGTTTTGATAGCTTATGTGCAAGTGAGATTGGCATTGGCATTAGCTCTGGTGTTTCATTACAAGCATAACCAAACATCATACCTTGGTCACCAGCTCCAGTTGAGTCATTTTCCTCAGATGAACCAGTTTTTTGTTCTAATGCTTTATCAACTCCCATTGCAATGTCTGCTGATTGCTCATCGATTACAGTTAACACGCTGCATGTTTCTGCATCAAAGCCATACTTAGCACGATCATAACCGATTTCTTTAACTGTCTCACGAGCTATTTTAGGAATATCTACATATGAGTTAGTAGTAATCTCACCCATAACTAAAACCATACCTGTGGTTACAATAGTTTCGCACGCAACACGTGCATTTTTATCCTTAGCAATAATTGCATCTAAAACAGCATCTGATATTTGGTCACATATTTTATCTGGATGACCTTCAGTAACACTTTCTGATGTAAATAAATATTTTGACATAATATATCCTCCTTTTTTACTTCCATTGCTTTTTATACCAATTACATTTGAAATGTAATTAGTTTTACATATATAAAAAAACACTCGGCTTAGCCGAGTGTCGTTTAAACATATGTTTAAACCTCATCTTCGGATTATCCTCTGGATTTAGCACCTTACTATACAGTAGGTTGCCGGATTTCATAGGGCCAGTCCCTCCATCACTCTCGATAAGGTATTCAATTGTACACCACAATGGTGTTTAATAATATAATTATAACTTTAAACCATATTTTTGTCAATATATAAAATATACCAATAAGGTGGTTATTATATATTGACAAATTAGTTGATTTTTTTATTCTTGCACTTCATCATCTTCTGTGTTTGCATGATACCCAGCAAATTCACTTTTTATTCTTGTACCACATTTTGAGCAATAGTAGTTATCATCAGGATTTTTACAACCACATACACTACAAATATTAATGTTTTTAATGTCACTTAGCTTTTCATTAAGCTTACTTAGCTTAGCAAGACTTTCATCTATCTCCTCAGTTATGCTATCAATAACATCTTGGTTCTCAAAATTTGCTTTAACCATACTATAAACTGCACTACCAAGTTTCTCATATAGTCTTTTAATTTCATTATTTACTTTTACACATTCTAGCTTTATTTTTGATATTTCTACTAGTTCACCTGTCTTTTTTGCTGCCACATCATAAGCTCCTTTTGCTTTTTCCATAAAAGAATCAAACATATCCATCCAGGTTACCCTCCGTTTTTATATATTTACTTTATATAGTATACAACTATTATATACTTTAAATTACCAATTTACAACCAATATTTTTTATCAATCAGTTAATTATTTAAGAATTTTTATTCCAAAAACTCTTTTATAACTGTATCATTTGGTACATATTCAATATTTAGTCTAGCAAATTTATTCATAGATTGCTCAAGTCTTTCAATTTGAGACTTATATAATCCTTCTACTTGTTCTTGCTCTATTAGGTTCAATAGGAAATTCACATATATATTAGGCTCATAAATTATAGTCGAGTCGATTATAAAATCAGCCTGCTCTTCAAAGGGCATAATACTATTAACCTCTGCTATTATTACATTTACCCACATATCAAGTGTTTTGGTGATAGGACTTGATCTATGAAAATGATCTCTTATAATACGTCTTACTAATCTAATATCTCTAGCCGACAAAACAATTTCATCGCCCATATAATAATTAGAATTTGGACTAATATACAATTTCATAAAATTTTCTTTACTGTAACCATTTACTATGCTTGGATTTAACGCATGTAATCCCTCAATAATCAAAACTGATTTCTCGTCAACTGTTATCGTTTTAGTTTCATCTAATCGCATTCCTGTTGCAAAGTCAAACAAAGGAAATTCACTTTGATTATTTTTAATAAGCTCACCAAAACACTCATTTAGCTTTTTCAAATCCAATGTTTCAATTGTTTCATAGTCAATCGAACCATCAGGTAAAATGGGTAATGCATCTCGATTAACATAAAAATCATCAAGGGAAACCACAACAGAGTGTATATCCTTTTTAGAGAGTTCATTTTTAAGTTTATAAGAAGTTGTAGTTTTTGTAGATGCAGAAGGCCCTGCTAATAATATGATAGACACCTTTTCATTATCTAATATTTCTTGCGCAACATTTGCAAGTTGATTATAATAGTTTTTCTCGGAAAAATCCACAAGCTCACACGCTGAATTTCTTACGCATTCATTCAGTGTTGTTACATCAATTCTATTATTCTTGAATTTGTCTTTCATAAAATTTTCTCACCCCTGCCTTACGGTTTATTATCTCATCAAATTGGCTTATATATTCAAAATGATATTTATAATTAAATATTCTCTCGATTGATTTTTCACCTTTTCCAACAAGTTTAGTTACTCCACCTGCTCCACATGCCAATATTGTCTGCATTTCATCCATAATATAAACATTATACAAGCTTTGAAACCCTGACTTGCAATAACCTACATTTTCAAGATTTCCTATTGTATTTTTTTGCCTATATAAATAATATGACTGATAACCAGCTTTTATTAGTTCTCTTTGTGCGTAATCAGTCATTTCAACAATGTTTATATCTTTAACATAAGTTTGTATGCTTTCTTTCTCAAAGAGTTCGGATGAACGTTTTATTGTCAGTGTATGCACTGTTATGTTACTTGGTGATAGAGCAATCGCCTTATCAATTGAGCTTTTAAAGCTTTCTACTGTATCTGTTGGAAGACCTGCTATAAAGTCCATATTAATGCTTTCAAACCCAACTTGTTCTGCTAATAAAAAGCTATCAATCGCCTGTTGTGCTGTATGGTTTCTTCCGATTTCTTTAAGCACATCATCATTAAAGGTTTGAGGGTTCACACTAATTCTTGTAGCGCCAGCCTGCTTTATAACTTCTAGCTTTTCCCTTGTTATTGTGTCTGCCCTGCCAGCTTCAATAGTATATTCTTTTGCTGATTTTACATCAAAGCTTTTTGATATTGAATCAGTTATTTGTTTTAACTGTTGTGCTGTCAATGCAGTTGGCGTTCCTCCACCAATATATATTGTTTCAAGTTCAAGTCCTAAATCATTTGCAAGCTTTGCAGTATATTCTATCTCAACGCACAATAATCTTACATATTCATCAATTTTTTCAGTTGACTTTTGAGTATTAATTGCATGTGATACAAATGAGCAATAACTACAACGGCTATAACAAAACGGTATCGAAATATATAAACTAAACGAATTGCCATTAGACATTTCTAAAATATGCTGTTGGTTATCTGCCGTTTGCAACGCTAGTTTAATTTTCTCGTCAGACACAAGATAATAATTATTAAAATAACTCGAAATTTCACTATCTGTCATGCCTTTTTTTCTTAATTTCTGTGCAATTGCTACCGGTCGAATCCCAGTTAATATGCCCCATTGCGGATTTATTCTAGTAATACTTTTTAGAACTGTATATAAAAGTAAAGATAATTGACGTTCGCATTCATTCGAATAATTATCTATTGTGTTTGAAATGGTTTTACACATGCGTTTTTTAATATTTCCTATTTTAATGCTAACCCATACACATGTGCTTCTTTTGCCGATTTTTTGTCTTGTAATAATGTAATCTTCATCAAGAGCAAAATCATTTTCATAAATATGCGTAAATCTCATTAAGGGAAAGAATAATTTTGCAATGCCCTCTATTTCATAGTTAAATTTGTGTCCACTAAAATATATCGTCATAGTTAGTCCCCATGTATGGATTTGTACGCTTTTCATAGCTTAGAGTTGTTTGGTCTCCATGTCCTGATAAAACAGTAAAGTCATCATTAATTAAAGCAAGCTTTTTTAAAGAAGCTTTCATTGTTTGCATATTGCCACCATATAGGTCAGTTCTGCCAATACCACCACAAAATAAAGTATCTCCTGCAAACATTACTTCGCCTGTAATAAAAACGCATGAGCCTTTTGTGTGACCTGGGGTATGAATTACTGTTAATTTAACCTCATCCACCTCTATTGTGTCACCATCTTTTAAAAGCACATCTGGTTTTGTTATTATATAATTTTTCATATCAATTAAATGAATTGCCATACTATTATCTGCATCATCTAAAAGTTCTGCATCACTTTCGTGAATATAAACTTTTGCACCTGTTTTATCCTTTATTTCACTAACAGCACCGATATGATCAAAATGCCCGTGTGTTAACACAAGCGCTTTTACAGTGAGGTTATTTTTATCAATAAAGTCCATAATACCCTTTGCATTTGCTCCTGCATCAATAATAATAGCGTTATTGTTGTCAGTTTTTATTATGTAGCAGTTTGTGCTGAGTTCTCCTACTGATATTTTGTTGATTGTCATGTTAATCACTCCTAGGTTTAGATGGTATATAAATGGTTTTGGGATTGCAGATTGTGAGTAGCGGAACGCCGAGGACGGCGTTCCCTACGGTAATAGATATATCATATGGTTTTTTAAAATGCGGAATACGGGGACGCAACATCGAGGACGGCGTTCCCTAAGGGTTTTGATTGCATTTATATGTGTGATACAGGTGGTGGTGTTTGCGGTTGGATTTCGTCTGTGTCTAGAATAATTGTCACAGGTCCATTATTCACCATTGCAAGTTCCATATGCTCACCGAATTTTCCTGTACTAACCTTATTTATGGATTTATCTTGTTTCACTAAACCAACAAAGTACTCATATAGCTCATTTGCTACTTGTGGGTGTGCGGCATGAACAAAATATGGTCGCCTACCCTTTTTGCAATCAGCACCAAGAGTAAAATTTGAAACAACCATTATATCTGCATTTAAGTCTGACGCTGATAAGTTCATTTTATCGTTTTCATCTGTAAATATTCTAAGTTCTGCAATCTTTTTTGCTAAAAATATTGCCTGTTCTTTTGTATCACCTTCGATAATACCAAGCAGTACAACTAAACCTTTTTCAATTTCACTGTATATTTGACCGTCTATTGTAACGGATGCTTTATTTACTCTTTGTAAGACTGCTCGCATATTAAATCTCCTTTAAAATTATGGAAACGGAACGCCGAGGACGGCGTTCCCTACGGGTTTAATTTGTTTTGCATTTTACGGGACATTGGGAACGGTATGCCGAGGATGGTGTTCCCTCCATAATAAATACATCATACTTAATTTAGATTTTGTGCGTCGGGGGATATTATTTTCCTGATCTTTCTACAGAAAATACACCTTCTATTTTTGTAATCTTGTTGATAATATTATTTAATTGTTCAATATCTTGAATACCAATTGTCACAACTATATTACAGTTTGAATTTTTAAGCTCTCTTGCATTTAGCTCGTGAAGTGGAACTCTAAAGTTTGCAAGTACAATACTTACATCCGCTAAAAGTCCATTTCTGTCACTTGCTATAATATCAAGCGTTGAACGATAACCCTTTTGTACAATAGCTTCCGCAAATCGTGCAGCAATCCAACGAGGACGTTGATCTTCTTGTGACATTGATGAAATTACATTTATACAATCTTTTTTATGCACTGATACACCATGACCACGTGTGATAAAACCGATAATATCATCACCAGGTAGTGGATTACAGCATTGTGCAAACTTAACTAAACAATTGTCAATTCCATCTACAATAACACCATTTGAGTGCTTTCCAGATGGCTCCGCCATCTGCGTTATAATTGTCATAGCCGACTCATTTGGTTTAATTTGTTTCTGGTATTCATCCTTTATTCGAGGCATAATTCTTGATAGTATTACACCACCATATCCAAGTGCCGCATGGAAATCTTCAATGGTTTCATAATGTTGCCTTTTAGCCAATTGTAATATAAATTCCTTATAATCCTTTTCTGGAATATTAATATAATTTCGTTTTAACTCACGTTCTAGAAGAACTTTACCTTCTGCAATATTTTCTTCTCTACGTTCCTTTTTAAACCATGAACGAATTTTATTTCGTGCCTCACTGGTTTTGGCAATATTTAGCCAGTCACGATTTGGGCCGTGACTTTCTGACTTTGTAGTAATTATCTCAATAATTTGGCCTGTTTTTAGTACAGTATCTAGTGAAACAATTCTTGAATCTATTTTTGCTCCAATCATTTTGTTTCCAACGGCACTATGAATTGCGTAAGCAAAGTCAACCACTGTTGAACCAATAGGTACGCTTTTCACATCGCCCTTTGGAGTGAATACAAAAACTTCCTCGGATGCAAGGTCAGTCTTGATTGTCTTAACAATATCTTCTGCGCCCTCGCCCTCTTGCTGTGACTCAATAATTTGTCTAACCCATGCAAGGCCCTTTTCAAGCTTATCTTTGCCTTTAATCCCTGCTTTATATTTCCAGTGTGCCGCTACACCATACTCAGCTGTATAGTGCATATCCCATGTTCGAATTTGAATTTCAAACGGAATACTCTCTCTACCAATAACTGTAGTGTGAAGTGACTGATACATATTTGGTTTTGGTGTCGATATATAGTCCTTGAATCTATTTGGAATTGGTCTAAACATATCATGAATTATACCCAATATGTTATAACACTCTATAACTGTTGATACAATAATTCTGACAGCATATATGTCGTATACTTCGTCAAACCCTCTGCCTGCCATATACACCTTTCGATATATTCCATACAAGCTTTTAACTCTACCATCTATTTGTGGCTTAATTCCGTATTCTTGTAGTCTTACAGATATACGTTCTTGTATACTGTCAACAAAGTTTGTACGCTCTTGCGCATTTGACTCAAGAGTGGTTTCTATTTCTGTGCATGCGATTGGGTCAAGATAATGTAACGCAATATCCTCAATTTCCTCTTTTAGTGTTCTGATACCAAGTCTATGTGCGATAGGTGCATATATTTCCATTGTTTCAAGTGATATTTCACGTTGCTTGTGAGGTGCTCTATACATCAATGTTCGCATGTTGTGTAGCCTATCTGCAAGCTTGATGATGATAACCCTTACATCCTCTGCCATTGCCAGTAACATTTTGCGAACATTTTCAGCTTGTTGCTCTTCTTTTGTAGTTAGAGGTATTTTCCCAAGCTTTGTTACTCCATCCACTAAAGCTGCTACTTCACTACCAAATGTCCGGCTAATTTCATCAAGGGTAATTTCTGTATCTTCTACAACATCATGCAATAAACCCGCACATATACTATCCGTGTCCATACCTAGTTCAACTAGAATAAATGCAACCGCAATAGGATGTGAAACATAGGGATCGCCAGATTCTCTAAGCTGTTTTGCATGTGCAATTTCCGCAATTTCATATGCTTTTTTTACTCGCTCAAGTGAAATTTGACGTTCAGATTCAATTATAACCTTTTCTAACTCTTCGTACGTTCTATAATCCATTTATACCACCCAATTTAATTTGATACCATCAATTATTTTGTCATTAGTCTTTGCAATAATAACGACTGGTTTAAGTCAACTTTTTGCAATACTTCATTTATGCTTATACCGGTTAACAGTGGAGATAGGTTTATCAAACCCATTTCGTCTAATATATCAAGTATTATTCGCATTTTACAGTAATTTATATCATACTGCATTACCTTTATGTATAAACTATCAATATCTGAGTTGTAACCATTTGTTGATTTTAAAAGTTTATATACCTTTGCAATCTCATCTCTAGTTGGAGTTGAAATGTTAATAATATTTTTTGAAACCTGCTCTTTCTTTACTATCTTTTCATAGTATCCCTTTGCTGAAAAGAATTTATCTTGAGTAAATCCACTCGGTCTAATATCTTTTATTTTAAGGCTAACCGAAATATTGTTATTATATTCATTCAAATCGGCATTTACGACAATGTCTACTCTATCTCCAATTTTATATAAAAAACGGTCGCTTGACATTCCAAAGTAAAGTGCTGAGAGTTTTGTTCCATCAACATTAAGTGATAACCTCTGGTGTTTATCCGTTGATATAGGTGTTATACTTTCTATTGTTGCATTTTTTATTAAAAATATAGGTTGTTCGTTTTTTGCACCAAATGGTTCAAGACTTGAAAGGCTTTTTATGTTCTCAACTGTTATTTCATTTGAACGCAATATCTTATCAATGTTGTAACTGTATTGTGGCATTAAATCAAAGTTTTCACGTGCATAGTTCTCGATACCTTGCTTTAAGTCATCAAAGTCATCCTTATGCAAGCTAAAACCTGCCGCCAATTTATGTCCACCATATTGCATTAAATACTCTGAATTTGCACTTAATGCTTTGAATAGATGAAACTCTCCAATACTTCTAGCCGAGCCTTTTAGCTTGGAGCCTTCACTCGTCATAAGCATATTTGGTTTACCATATCGCTCAATAATTTTAGAACACACGATACCAATTATTCCGTGGTTCCAATCCTCTTTGTGAAGAATAATAACCCTGTCAGTCAATATAGTTTTATCTTGCTCAATCATATGTTCAATATCACTTAATATACTTAACTCTTCCGCTTGACGTTGTTTATTTAATTCATCAAGTCTTTTAGCTAGTTCTAGTGCTTCATTATAATCCTCACATAATAACAGCTTAACAGCAAGAGATGCACTGCCCATTCTTCCTGCTGCATTAATACGTGGCACTAGAGTAAATGCAACAGTTTGTGCTGTTAGTGATTCCGGTTTAACGCCACAAACCTCCATTAAGGCTTGCAAGCCAATGTTATTGCTTATTTTAAGCATTTCCAATCCATACTTCACTAGTGCACGATTTTCCTCAACCAGTGGAACTATATCACCTATTGTTCCTACTGCAACAATATCTGCAAAACTCTCGAGTACGGCTTGATAATTTGAGTCTTCAAGTGCGGCAATTAGCTTAAATACAACTCCTGCTCCACAAAGATCTTTAAAACTTGAATTGCAATCCTTTCGATGTGGATTAACAATTGCAATTGCATTTGGCAAAGTGTCCTGAGGTTGATGGTGGTCCGTTATAACCAAATCAATACCAAGTTTTTGAGCATAGTCAGCTTCATCAATGGCAGATATTCCGTTATCTACTGTTATGATAAGACTTACCTCTTCATTTGATAATGACTTAATTGCGGCTTTATTTAATCCATATCCCTCCCCATCACGTTCAGGAATATAGTATATTACATCTGCTCCAATTGAGCTTAAATATGTATAAAGCATAGTAGTTGAAGTGATACCATCGCAGTCGTAGTCACCATAGATTGCAATTTTTTCAAAATTATCTACTGCAAGTCCTATTCTATCAACTGCTTTTTGCATGTCCTTTATGTCAAGAGGAGAACTTATTTCATCTTCTAATGATAAAAACTTTTGTGCGGAATTGTAGCTACTATGACCCCTATTCACAAGAATTGCTGATACTAGCTCACTTACATTGCATTCATCTGCAAGGATTTTAACTAGCTCATTATTCTCTTTTGGAATGTTCCATTTTTTAAAAGCCACTACAATTCACTTCTCTCATACTATTATTAACTTTCATATATTATAAGTATATCATTTTTTTCAACATAGTTCAACAATATATATTATACCAAACCTAAAAGAGCGCCCACTAAACGACTAGTAGGCACTCCTTTGGTTAGCACTTAGACTTATTGCTCTTCTTTTTTAATTCTAAATATCAACCTTAATAATCCAGATAGTATTTTAGGGCTTTTAAGTACAACAATTTTCATCACATTAACCTCCATCAAAGTGTATATTAAGTATTGCTTAATGCTTTATACTTCATTATACGCATAATAAAAAAATGTGTGAAAATGAAATGAGAATTAAAAAAATGATTATTTATTTTTGAAATCTTAAACATTTGAAAAATTGTAGGTGCGCCATATATGGCGGCCCTATTAATATATTTTTATTTTTGTTCCCATTCTTTTAAGTTCTTTGCGTCGTTATACATTGTTACATAGCTTTCAAAACGGGTTTTCTCTATCAGCCCATCTTCTAGCGCCTTGAGTACTTCGCAACCTTTTTCAACTGTATGAGAACAGCCAGTAAACTTACACGTATTTAAATATGGTTCAAATTCTCTGAAACAGTATTGAAGTTTATCCTTATAAATAATGTCATAAAGACCTATTTCCATTGAACCAAACCCTGGTGTGTCTGCAACATATCCATCATAATTATCAAGATGAAACAATTCGACTTGACGAGTTGTATGACGTCCTCTGCCTAATTTTTTACTAATATGTGAGGTTTCAAGTTCAAGTTTTGGATATATATTATTTAACAAACTAGATTTTCCTACTCCTGTATTACCTGCAAAAGCACTTATTGAGTCATGTAATTGTGCTTTTACATCATCAAAATTGCCATTTTCAATATTGCTCAATGAAACTACTGTAAACCCTGAATTTTCATATATTTGATGAAGTTCATTGCCCTCCTTTAAATCGGTTTTGGTAATGACAATAACGGGTTCAATGTCCTTATATTCACATACAGCAATTAGTTTATCAATTATAAGCAAGCTGGGAGTTGGCTCACAAGTAGAAGCCACTATAAATAGTTTATCCAAATTTGCAATAGGCGGACGCATAAAGGAGTTTTTGCGCTCTTTAATACTAGTTACTGTTCCTTTTTCGTTATCATCTACTTCAATTGTAACTCTATCACCTACAAGTGGTGATTGGTCGTTATTTCTAAATACACCCCTTGCTCTGCATTCATAACATTTTTCATTAGCAACAACATAGTAAAATCCTGAAATTGCTTTAATAATTAGACCATTTTCTATAATCAAACTTGTGACCATTCCTTTCCAATAGATTGAAGTACTAAATTATATTCCTCGAACTCGACTGCCCATAAAGTCTGTATATCAAATCCAACTAAGACCACCCATTTAAGGGTGGTCTTATCTTTAAATTTATTGTGGTTTAGTTTTATCTGGTTTGTTATTTGTTGGTTCACCAAATGGCATTAGTAAACTATTATCTGGAGCTTGCACGGTAACATATTTACCAGTGCTAAAATCAACAGTGTACTTAGCATACAAGTTACCTTCAACCCTAACAACAACGTCATTAACTGACATCTCATCAACCTTGCCGTTTATTTTTCCATCAACGCTTTCCAATGGTATTTCCATTTTGCTTACAGTTGCTGGATTTAATAGTCTTGTTTCAATATTTTGGCCATTGACATAAATATCAAATGACATATCTGTATTCACTGCACCAGTTGGGAAAGTAATAGGAATATTTACGACTTTTGTTGGTGACACTCCATTACTTATTTCAATAGCAATTGTTGAACCTTTTTCAGCATTTGTATTTGGCTCTGGAGTTTGCTTAATAACTGTTCCTTGTTTTTCAGCACTATCAACAGGTGTAACTGTTCCCATTTTAAAACCTAGAGTATTTAGTTTACTTCTT
>DAMDCT010000048.1:0-350 GCA_032091455.1 Oscillospiraceae bacterium
GTGTAAAGATTAATTACAGCCATCAATAATGGTAATCCAAACGCCGCCACTGCCCTAGGTGCAAATCCATCAGGAATGCCTGCACTATTAAAATGGATTGCTACTTGTTCAGGTAATTGTTCGTAAACAAGCACAGATAGAATCATTGGTAGTAAGCAAATAATAGTTGTTATAATAACTAAAATATCAATTTTCTTTTTCATCATTTTTTCCTCCAAATTGTGAAATCCAAAGCATAACTTCTTCAAACACTGAAACTTGTATTTCGTAATAAATAAAGTTTTTATGCTTGGTTTCAAAAATAAGCCCCGCCTTTTTCAACTGTGACAAATGATATGAAATTGTCGCAC
>DAMDCT010000048.1:436-920 GCA_032091455.1 Oscillospiraceae bacterium
TATTTAGAATTTAATCTAAATAGAATGTAACATAAAAATAAAAATAAGTCAACAACTATTTAGAAAAATTTCTAAATAGTTGTTGACTTGATAATTTTAATTATTAAAGTTCAGATTTATTAATGTCTATACACTCATTGAATTTTGCAAATTTATTGATACATTTATCCATGTCAGTTTTAAGTTTTCTTGTTTGCCTTACTCCATCTTCAAACCAAATATTTTTAACTATCAAACATTTAGATTTTTTGTCATTGACCATCTCAATTCTACCTATAAATTTGTCGCCGTGCAATATTGGAAGTACATAATGACCGTACTTTCGTTGTGCTAATGGCGTATAGATTTCCCATTTGTAATCAAAATCAAATAACTCTTTTATCAGTTTTCTATCCCACAACATGTTATCAAGAGGTGCTATAAACTCACAACGCTCTTTCATATTATAATTATCCAAAACAGTTTCAAGAAGCACTGTATCTGA
>DAMDCT010000048.1:930-12762 GCA_032091455.1 Oscillospiraceae bacterium
ATGTATCCTTAACATTCTCAACAGTTATCGGTATTATTTTATCCTCTTTTAACAACTGTGTGAATATTTCATTACGTTCGTTTGCCTTCAGTCCCCATATATTTAGCCATGCATCAGAAGCTTTGTTCCACAAAATACCCACTGCTGAAATTCTGCGTAGAACACGCCATTTCATATGTTCAAAATCATTTTTAAATGGGTCAGTTTCATTCAATATCTCTTGTGGTATGCAATTTTGTGCAAGGTCATAATATTTTATACTACCCTTCTTGTGGTGAACAACTAAGTCACCACGAAAATACATAGTTTCAAGTGCAGCACGTGATAATTTGGTATCACTCCAATACCATTCTACCTTGTCATTAAACCCTATATCTGTTGAGGACACAGCGCCTTTTTCACTGATAATAGACTTAATTTCTTTACAAACTGCATTTACTTTATCATGACTTCTGTAATCAGACATGTTAGATAAACGATAGCGTGAGAAGTATTTCCAGTCTGTAACATTCATAATTGCAAGGTTTTTATCAAAATAATCAATTAACTTTCTATCTTCATATAAAAGCTCATAAAGCATTGATTTTCCAAAGCCTTTTATACGAGATTGCAAAACAAGTTCAGGATTTTTCCCACATACATCAATAGGGTCAAACTGAATACAGCCTACTTGATTCACAAAATCAAGCACACCTTGTTTACCAATAAATTTGTAATCACCAATTAGACCATGTTTAAAAAGCATAAATCGTCGTGCTTGCTCTCTTGTCAATACATAATCTGTCATAATATTAATCCTTTTCGTTTTTAATATAATAACCATTGCGGTTAAACTTTTCTGTAGGGTGATATGGTTTATATGAATTTTCTATAAATGCAGCTTTCCTTTCACATTCTCCCTCTGGTATCTTAGTGACAATGTTAATACAACCAAAATCAGAATAAAAAGAATCTGCTATTTTTATCAATTGCGTAATATTTGATTTGTTTTCATATTCTGAAGCTATATCAATTCGTAAAACACAGTACTCTCCACCAAATATTTCTATTGTACCAACTGCTTTCTTAATAGACTTGTCAACAATAGCAAACCTTACATAATTTTGATTTTGATAATCGTAAATCCATGATTTAATACAATTTTGCATTTCCTCTAACGTTGTGTAAACAAAATGACTTGAACAATTATCATCATTAAAATATGTTTGAGAAATATGGTCACTGTAGCATTTTAATAAATCATTAGCATCATCTTCATTCACAAGGCGAAGTGTAAATGATTCACTTTCATATATAGGACATTGTATATACGGACTTACTTTACCTGTTTTTAATAATAGCATAATATCATTTTCATTTGTTAAAACATCGTAATCACCTTTTAAACCGTCATTTCGATGATATGTAATACCGTTATCATAATTCTTCTTTAAATATTCTGCAAATTTTTCTACTCCTTCTTCTTTGGCAACTCTGTTAAATGCCCTCAACCGAACATTACAAAATATTCCTTCATTACATGGAAACTCATTGCATTCAAAGCAATAGTTAAGTTTTTTAGTACTACTGCACTTTTTAATTGAGCAATCTTCATCTTTACATTTACAACCACTACAATTCACATTTTCACTGCACAGTGCACATACAAGCCCACATATACTAATACTTTTTTCAATTTCTTTCGCTGTTAATTTCATGAAACAATTCCTCCTGTATTTTTATAATATAATTATACATTAGGAACTACGACAACTATATGTCATAAACTTTCATACAATTTTATTATTTCTTTTGCTTTGTTTACTACTCTATCTTTCAACTCTTGTGGCTCAATTATCAATATATCATTTCCGAACCCTAAAAGAAGTGAAAACCACATTCTTTCATTTGTTGGTGTATGTAAGGTCATCAACACATCGCCATTTTCTTTTTCCTCTATAATGTTTCCATTTAAATACTCTTTTGCTTGTAATACGCTCTCTTTTTTACAAAGCAATTTTATATCATAATATGGACGAGTATCATTATTTAACTGCTTCTCAAGAAGTAAATTCACATCTTCATGTGTTGTATTATATTTTACATTTATAACATCTACATTGCTTATCCTTGAAAATTTAAATAATCTATAATCTTGTTTATATGTACAATATCCAAATAAATACCATGAGTACCATTGGTAAGTAACAGCTAATGGCTCAACATTTCTATTGTGTGCTTTGTTATCAGCATTAGTATAATCAAAATTTACAACCGACTTTTCCAAAATACACTTATCAAAAACGTTGATATATTCTCTTGTTTCATTTTTCTCTTTTAACACACTAAAGTCAAGGAAGATGTGTTGATTAACACTATTGTTACCTACCATTAATAATTTTTCTAATGTATTATTGATCTTATTATTATCCACAGCAGTGCATAAGCCTTTTAATGCTGTAATGATAAATAAATAGTCATCAGCATTTGTAATTTGTTTATTCAACTTAAATGTATCTAATATTTCATACCCACCGCCATTCCCAGTTTGTGATGATATGGGTATACCTGCAAGATTTAAACTTTCAATATCGCGTTGTATTGTTCGAACTGATACTTCAAATTGATTTGAAAGTTCATTGGATGTGACAATATCTCTATTCAACAAATACATAGTAATTCCAAGTAAACGATCTATTCTCATTGTTTTAAAACCCTCTTTTTTTGAACTTATTAATATATATTTTTTCCGATGCGCAAATACACCATAAATTTAACTAAATACCAGAAATATTATAAATTATATAAAAGGTAAATACAAGCTTTAATTAATATTTTTTAAATAGATTGTTAATATATTTTGTATAATCTATTGTAAATATAAAAATATTGTGTTATTATTTTAACAAAGTTTTGAAGTAACAAGATATTCCAAATGAATTGCTTTGTAACTGATTTAAATTTGATTAAATATTAAAGCGAGAGATGGTGATAAATCTATTGAGCATAAAATGACAAGCAATTTGGAAGTTATTTTAATATTATTAATTAATTTTGGAGGTCTATCTATGTTTTTCTTTGAAAACTATACTTGGCAATCTGTTTTAATTCTATTTGGATTACTAGCACTACTTCTACTTATAAATGAAATTACAAGAAAAAGCAAATGGGCAGCAGTTTTTTGCTACATCGTATTACCAATCGGTTTAACTATATTCTTGTGGCCTAAATCAGCCGGTGCTGGTACATCAGGTGGATATTGGTTTGCATGGGTTAAAACTTACTCTGCTTTAGCTGGTGTTGTTGGCTTTATGGCGATTAGATACATAAAAAAAGTTAAAGAAAACAAATATGCAATATATTTCCCGGTAGCTATACTTGTAATTAATATCATTGAAGCAATTATCCGTGATTTTGAAGTATCTACAATGAATGGTGAAGTTCAAAATGGAATAACACTTCTAGGTGGTTCTTGGAATATTATCAATGCAATTGCTGGTATTTTACTTATATTATCACTTACAGGTTGGGCTGGAATTAGAATTGCTAACACAAAATCTCAAGATATGATTTGGCCAGACCAACTTTGGTTTTGGGTTGTAGCTTATGATTTATGGAATGTTGCATATTGCTATAACTGTATTTCTGAAAGATCAATGTATGCTGGTGTTGTTATACTTGCTGCATGTACTATTGCTTTAGTATTTAAAAGAGGTGCTTGGCTACAACATAGAGCGGCAACCCTTGCTTTATGGGCTATGTTCTCATTGTCACTTGACTATGCTAAAGTTCCTGGATTTGGAATAGAATCTACACAAAATCCTAATGCTTTATTACTTTTGAGTGTAATTGCTCTAGTTTCAAATGTTGCAGTATTTGGGTACGTAGTATACAAGGTTATCAAAACTAAACGTAATCCTATTACACAAGATTTGTTTGTTGAATTAGAATCATACAAAAAGAACTTATCTGCTAATGGATTAGAACAGAAATAGTAATAATACATATTAAACTATATATTAAAGATTGACTTTTGGAAAATATTATGATACACTAAATTAAATTTTAAAGTTTGGAGTTGAAAGTATGTATAATTATTCTTGCTAATTATTAATTTAATAAGAGCATATGCAAATTAGGCAACGTTTCGTTGTTTGTTTTGTTGTGCTTGGTGCAAGAAAGTTATCATATTTTTAAACTCTATAATAAATTCAGTCTATCTCCATATAGTTTTTGGGGTATTATACTGCTGTGTTTTTATGAGCTACAAGAAGTAACTTTCTTGTAGCTCATATTGTTTTTACATGTGGTAATATGTTTTAAAGAAAATTTTTTCAAACATAAGTTTTTAGCTTTTCGACGTAGAGCGTTATAGAAATTTAGCTACGCCAAACTGCCAAAAATCCCCAGTGTGTGCGAAAGGAGTGTTTATATTTATGTCCCTTATTAATATTTCAAATTTAACTTTTGCTTATGATAGCAGCTATGACGATATTTTCACTAATGTATCTTTTCAGATTGATACAAACTGGAAACTTGGCTTTACAGGCAGAAATGGTAGAGGTAAAACTACTTTCTTAAATCTTTTATTAGGCAAATATAAGTATAGCGGTAGTATTTCTTCATCAGTTACATTCGACTACTTCCCTTTTGAAGTTTACGATGAAACGCAAAACACAATTGATGTAATAGACACAATTTGCATTGATTATCAGCGATGGCAACTTCAAAGAGAATTATCATTACTTGAAGTTTGTGACGATGTACTATATCGTCCCTTTAATACACTAAGCAATGGCGAACAAACAAAAGTTATGCTTGCAAGTCTGTTTTTAAAAGAAAATAACTTTCTGCTAATTGACGAACCAACCAATCATCTTGATAGTAATGCAAGAATTATAGTGAGTGACTATCTTTCATCAAAGAAAGGATTTATTTTAGTATCTCATGATAGAATATTTTTGGACAAATGCATAGACCATATTCTATCTATCAATAAAACTAACATTGAAATTCAAAATGGTAATTTTTCTTCATGGTATTATAACAAACAGTTACAGGATAATTATGAGATTGAAAAGAACGAAAATCTAAAAAAAGATATTAAACGACTTGAATTTGCAGCAAAACAAAAAGCTGAATGGTCGGATAGGGTTGAAGCGTCAAAAATAGGATTTAATCCATCTAAAGTTGAAAAAAGTTTAAATCGAAGAGCTATCAACGGTGAAAAATCCCGAAAAATGATGAAACGTTCAAAAGTAATTGAATCACATCAACAAAATGCAATAGTTGAAAAATCTAAACTCTTAAAAAACATTGAAACCGCAGATAGACTATCTATTAAACCGCTTAACTACCATACTAACCGTTTAGTTGAGCTATGTAATGTCGATATTTCTTATAGTGATAAAGTTGTTTGCGAAAATATAAATTTTACTGTAGAACGAGGTCAACGTATTGCACTTAAAGGTAAAAATGGTTGTGGCAAATCAAGCATACTAAAACTTTTAATAGGTGAAAAAATCGACTTTAACGGTAATTGTAGAATTGGTAGTAATCTTATAATATCGTATATCTCGCAGGATACATCCTTTTTAAAAGGTAATTTAAAGGATTTTGCAGAGTATCATCAAATAGATGAAAGTTTATTTAAAGCAATCCTAAACAAGCTTGATTTTTCAAAAATACAATTTGAAAAAGATATATCTAATTTCAGTGGTGGGCAAAAGAAAAAAGTCCTAATTGCCAAAAGCCTATGTGAAAAAGCGAACGTATATATTTGGGATGAACCACTTAATTTTATTGATGTTCTTTCTCGAATACAAATAGAAAAGTTAATACTAGAATATAAACCTACAATGATATTTGTTGAACATGATGAAGCTTTTATAAATAACATTGCTACAAAAATTATATCTTTATAAAAATTAAGATGTGTGTTATACTCTAACAAAGATGGTTTATTTCATCAATTTAAATCAATCATAATATTACAATATCAAAATACAATTAAAATGTTTTGTAATATAATAATTATTATTTTGGAACAGGAGATTACTATGACTACACAGGGAAATAATTTTATTATTAATGGAAAAGAAACAAAAATTTACTCTGCGGCAATTCATTATTTTAGAGTACCAAGAGAACGCTGGGCAGACTCAATTAACAAAGCAAGGCTTTTGGGGCTTAATACCATTGAAACATATATTGCTTGGAATGTTCACGAAACTGTAAGAGGTGAATATAACTTCAGTGGTATGTATGACATCTGTGCCTTTTTAGACGAAATTAAAAAAGCTGGTATGCACGCTATTGTAAGACCTAGTCCATATATCTGTGCTGAATGGGACTTTGGTGGAATGCCTTACTGGATATTAGAAGATGAAAATATTCGTCTACGCTGTATGGACAAGCTATTTATTAAAGAACTTTCACGTTGGTACGAAAAACTTATTCCAATGCTAGTTCCACATACAACAAAAAACGGTGGTGCAATTATTGCTGTTCAAGTTGAAAATGAGTACGGAAGCTATGGAAATGATTCAGAGTATATTAGATGGAACTTAGATAAGATGCGTGAGCTTAATTTAGATACATTCTACTTCACATCCGATGGTCCCGAAGATTTCATGCTACAAGGCGGAACATTACCAGATATGTTCAAAGTAGTTAATTTCGGCAGTGGTGCAGAACAAGCAAATGAATGTTTACAAAAATATCAACCTGACGAGCCATTTATGTGTGGTGAGTTCTGGAACGGTTGGTTCAATGCGTGGGGTTCTCCTGATAGATTTCATGACCGCAATGATAAGGACTGTGTAGATGAACTTGAAAAAATCTTGAAAATAGGTGGTTCATTTAATCTGTATATGTTCCACGGAGGAACAAATTTTGGATTTATGGCAGGTGCAAATTATGCCGATACTTATACACCTGACACAACAAGTTACGATTACGGTGCTCCGCTTGATGAATGTGGCGATATTACTCCTAAATACTTGTTAATGCGAGAATGCATGAAAAAATACACCAATGTTCCTAACGAAGAACTACCAAAACCATCAAAAAAGAAAAATTATGGTAGTCATCATTGCACAGGTTCAGTGCTTCTTTTTAATTCACTAGATAATATCGGTAAAAAGATTAATGCTCCTTGCCCTTACAACATGGAGCGCCTTGGACAGGGTTATGGATACATCCTCTACCGTACAAAAGTAACTGGTCCACGCAGTGAAATGCCTATTGTTTTACAAGAAGTGCGAGACCGAGCTCAAGTGTTTGTTGATGGCAAGCTTGTTGGCATTGTTGACCGTAATGAAAATCAAAAAATACCTCTTAGTGTTCCAAATGAAGGTGTCAAACTGGATGTCTTAGTTGAAAATCTAGCAAGAATTAACTATGGTCCACAACTTAAAGACATAAAGGGCATATCAGAGGGAATTCGTCATGGACAGCAATTCCTTTTTGGCTATGAAATCTGTTGTCTACCAATGGACAATCTTGAGAATTTACAATTTAGCAAACCACAACTATATTCAGAGCCAGCTTTTTATAACTTTGAAGTTGAGGTAGACGAATGCTGTGATACTTATCTCGATATGAGCGAATGGGGCAAAGGATTTGTAACCTTAAATGGCTTCAATTTGGGTAGGTACTGGGACATTGGTCCACAAACAAAGTTGTTTGTCCCTGCATCATTCTTGAAAAAGGGCAAAAATGAAATCATTGTCTTTGAAGAAACTAAGTCATGTGAGTACTTAAAGTTTACAGTGTAAGATTATTCTTGTTGTCCTAATAAAAAAACTGAACTTTATATTTATACCATATAAAAAACGGATACAATCGTATCCGTTTTTTATAATTCTATATTTCTTCAACTAAAAACTCATCATATATAATAAATTCTACATCGCTAACTTTTTCTTCCAGCCTTGTTTTCAACGAATATAGCACTGGAGCTTCGGTATAATAATGTCCTGTACAAATTAATGTAATGTCACTGTTAATTGCATCAATAACTACATGATGTTGTGCTTCACCTGTAATAAAAGCGTCTGCTCCTGCTGTAATTGCAGATTCTAGATAGTCCCCACCTGCTCCACCTATAACTGCTACTTTTTTTATCGTATTCTCAGTATGTGTAGCAATTACGCCTTTAGCATTTATATTTTGTTTTACAAGCTGTGCAAGCTGTTTACCTGTCATTTCTTGTTTTAGCTCGCCTATTCTACCTACACCGTCTGAATTTTCAAAGATGCTAACATTGGTTAATCCAATTAAATTTACAAGCACATCATTTACGCCACCATCAACAATATCAAGGTTTGTATGTGCTGAAATGACACTAATATCATTTTTGATTAATTTATATACTCGGCTATCATCTGTAACCGACTTTATTGGGTCAAATATAATTGGATGGTGGGTTATAATAAGATTGGCTTTATGCTTTATAGCAAGGTCAATAACCTCATTTGTAACATCAAGTGCAAGAATACAAGCTGTAATTTGCTTTTCTTTTGAACCTACTAGCAAACCACAATTATCAAACCCCAAAGCTAACGAAAATGGTGCTAATTTATTAATTTCATTATATATTTGATTTACAGTTGTCATTATTATTCCACTCCAATATACGTTTCAATCTCTTGTGCAAGCTTATAGTAATGCTCTGCTTGCTCACTATTATCAGTAGATTTTTTTAACCCATCTGCAACTTTAATGGTTTTATCATATTGCTTTTTGATATACTTTTGCGCGTCTATTGTCTTTTGTTCCGGTATTTTACCAAGTGTTAAAAACAACTCGTCTTTTTGTATCGTCACACCAATATATTCTGCGTGCATAACGGTATAGTATTGGTTTTTATCAATCACTGGAATTTCTTTTATTATTTCAAATCCATGTTGATATAAACAATCACGCAAAAACGGAACGTTGGTCATTGGCTGTAAAATAAGCCGTTTAGTTTTATCTCTTGTAAAATCACAAGCTAGTATTATTTTTGAAATTAATTCCCCACCCATGCCAGCAATAACAATATCTTGTGCTTTATTTGATGGTACATTTTGAAGACCATCTGACAATATAGTATGGATTTTATTTTCAAACCCATACTGTGCAATATGCTCCTTAGCACTCTGTAACGGTTGTTCATTTATATCACATGCAACGCAATGATTAGTAATTCCCTTTTTGACAAGATAACATGGCAAATATGCATGGTCTGTTCCAACATCGCATACATTACTATCTTTGCGAACTAACTCTGCAATTGCTTTAAGTCTTATATCCAGCATATTCTGTTCTCCTAAACTTGCGTTTCATATTTATTTGCATGTTTAAGAGTTGTATTTGCAAATAAAACAGTTATATATTGTGTAAGCGTTAATACTACTAACGATACAACATAGTAAAAATTAGTTTTTGGTAAAATCATAATTAATAAAACACCTAAAATCCTACCTACATTTTTATAGCATTCAGTTATAGATATTACTTCAGTTTTTAATTCTTTGCCGTCTGGGACTTTTTCTAAAACTGTATACATAGTAGTTGTAGCTGGATTTACTGCAAAATAACCTAAAAACGCATTTGCAAGTGAAAGCGCAAGTATTGTCATTGTATCTAGTCTTAAGAAAAGTATGCTTGTTAGCATTGTTAATAAAGTTATACTAATAAACATAATCCCTACTAAGAATGTATTTACACCAACCAAAGTTTCACTACTAGCTATTTTAAACAGCAATACATTTAAGAAAAATGCAAAAGCTCCTTCTCTGATACCTTTGAAGAAATCCATGTGTATTACATAAAACCACACTTTTTTTGTATATATATTCTTTAGTAGTTTAATAAACTTTGTTTTGGTTTTCATTGGCTCAATAACAGGTAACTTTGTAACAAGATATACTGCATATCCTGCAACTATAAAACAAATTCCAAAAACTAAGTAATATCCAATAAGCCCGCTCATATTTTTAATTATATATCCTGAAACAAGAGGCATAACAAGTGAGATTATCCCAGAAAAAACACCCAAGAATGACATTGCAATATCACGTGTATCATCTTCAGTATATATTAAAATCGAATTAAAAAAAGTTATCCAATAAAATCCCGTTGCAACACCATGCGCAAATGCAACAATTGCATATACTTCGTCAAGATTTGACATAAATATGAAAGTCAATAGATATGTGAACATTGAAAGTCCAACACCTATTAATATAATTATTTTACTATTGA
This sequence comes from Oscillospiraceae bacterium, assembly GCA_032091455.1. Taxonomy (GTDB): domain Bacteria; phylum Bacillota; class Clostridia; order Oscillospirales; family Ruminococcaceae; genus Paludihabitans. The sequence continues at coordinate 11,161 of DAMDCT010000048.1, forward strand.
ATTTTCTCATGAACATGGCAGCCCATGTCATTGAAAGCCCAACAAATGCAAAGTGTACGATACTGTATTTTAATGTAATACCTGTTGTATCAGTTGATACTCTCATTAAAAGCGTATTTACAAAGGTCAATGTTATGCTTGTTGCAAGTAAATATGCCAAATGCATTTTTGAAAATTGTAAAAACTCTTTATTAAGTTTATCTACACCCATTCCAAAAAACATTTTAGTTTTTATTCTCTGTATAAGATTACTCAAATTATTTGCTCTCCATCCCCTATATATGATTTATATTATTAAACATATGTAAAACAATCGTCCGATACACAACGCTCGGACGATAGCTATTTATTTCTCTTTATTTAATATGCGCATTAAGCTTAGCTAACATATCATCCACTGATACCTCATGAACTTCACAAGCTTGTTCTAGTGATTCTCCTCTTGCTGATGGACAGCCTAGACAGTGCATACCCATTTCAATAAAATACTGTGCTGTTGTGCTATCATAATCTAATATATCACCGATTATTGTATCTTTATCTACTACAAATGCCATATTTATTCCTCCTATGTTTTAACATCACTATCTAGTAATAATGAAATTATTTTTACAATTAGTATTATACCCATAAAAGTCATAGTTTGCAATAGATAAATTGATAATATACATTTATCATAGTAAGTTATAAATTATATCTTATACTATGTAAATAGTGTATAAAAACACATACACAAAAATTAAGAACTAGAGTGTTACACATTCCAGAGGGTCTATTTCCAAATGCCATATAGTCAGTCATAAGGTTTCATACAATCATCCTTTTCCAAGCCATTCACTATAATTTCTATATACAACTTCAACATACCATAATATTGATTTATTGTATATAGTATGTATACACGCAAAAGAGCCACCCTTTGAGATGCGACTCTAAAAGATAGCCCTTTGGATTTTTATAGTTATGAAATTAACTGTTGTTGTCCCACTCTTAGCATCCTTTCAATTACCTTCCTCTTAGTTCTGCAAAACTTTAAGGTTACATGGTTTTTAGGCTGCTATTAATAGGGTCTTTTCGTCCCATGATATTTATATATAATTCTTCCTACTACTTTGTCGGTTGTTTTTGTCAGTGTCCATGAAAACAACCACTTTCGTATTCATAGTTTGATTTTGCCTCTACTAAATCATTAAATAAATTGCACCACCAATAATACCACAACCGAGCATTACAAAAATAGGATTAGGTTTCCATTTCCTCAAGATAAATACTGCTATACTAAACAGTAAAACAGAAACTAAGTTGATGGCTTGAGGATTTAAAGAAAAACCATTTTCGCCCCAAACAGCCAACACAAAAATTGACAAGCCTGCAGTAGCGATTAAGGCAACTACAGCAGGTCTTAATCCTGATAGCACACCTTGAATGACCATCAGATCTTTGTATTTGAAGTATATCCATGCCAAAATTGAAACTATTACACATGAAGGAAGAACACAGCCAATCGTAGCAATCAGTGCACCCGGAATTCCGGCAATTCTAATTCCCACAAATGTCGCCGAATTAATTGCTATTGGTCCCGGAGTCATTTCAGCAATTGTA
>DAMDCT010000048.1:12772-15238 GCA_032091455.1 Oscillospiraceae bacterium
TCCGTAAATTCTGTCAATGTCATCCAATGGTTCAAATCAACAACTTGATTTTGAATGAGTGGCATTGCTGCCATACCACCACCTATGCTAAACATCCCAATTTGAAAAAAGCTCCAAAAAATTTTTATAAGTATCATTTCGACTCACCAGCCTTTTTGGATTTTTTCGTTTGAATGAAAATTTTTGCTGCCCCTATACATCCACACACTAAAATAATATACATGACATTGATTTTTAAGAAAAATGTAGCTATAAATACACCAACCATAAGGAGTGTAAAAATAATATCTCTCTCTTTTAAAACATTTCCGCCAAGGTTCATCACTACATCTGCAATAACAGCGGCTACACCTGCCTGCATTCCTTTTAAAACTGCATTTACCACGATATTTTCTCTAAATGCGGTATAAAAAAAAGAGATGACGGAAAGGATAATCAATGGTGGCAAAACGGTTCCTAGAATGGTCACCAGTGCGCCCAATGGCCCTGCAATACGATACCCCAATAGTATTGAGGCGTTAACGGCAACCGCTCCAGGTGAGGATTGTGCAATGGCTGCTAAATTTAGCATTTCGTTCTCTTCAATCCACTGCAAGTCATCCACAAATTTCTTTTTCATCAATGGAATAATAACAAATCCACCCCCAAAAGTAAAGGCACTTAGATAAAAGGTGGATGTGAACAGTTTTCTGTAAATATGCTTTTTACTTTTCAAATTATCAAACCCTCTCTTTATTTAAATATACACCTTGCAATAATATATTTAAAATAGTATTATTATATGTAGTTCATAAGATATTTATTATAAGGAGTGATGGATTATATGACACTAAGACATTTGAAAATATTCGTAGCCGTTTGTGAGATAGGTAGTGCAACCGCAGCCGGAGAAAAATTATATATCGCACAGCCTTCTATCAGCCTTGCATTATCAGAGCTTGAAGATTATTATGGAATAAAACTGTTTGACCGCATTTCAAAAAGGTTGCATATTACAGAAGCAGGAAAACACTTTTTGCAATATGCAACCCATATCGTTGGGCTTTTCGAGGATATGGAAAAGGAAGTTAAAAATTTTGATGCAATGGGATTTATACGCATTGGAACAAGTATAACCATAGGAAACTATCTATTACCTAACTATGTTGCCGAATTTAAACAAACACATCCCAAAATGGATGTTAAAGTAGTAATTGATAATTCTGATAAAATTCAACAATATGTCTTATCAAATCAAGTGGATATTGGATTGATAGAGGGTGTTGTACACAGCTCCTACATTGTTGAGAATAAGTTTGGTGAGGATGAATTAGTTTTAATCTGCGGAAACGATCATCCATTTGCCAATAAGAAAAACATAGAAATCGGCAAACTACAAAGCGAATCAATGATATTAAGAGAAGTGGGAAGCGCTGGGCGTGAGATTTTTGACAGTATGATGACGACTCATGGCTTAGGGATTTCACCTGCATGGGAGAGCACTAGTACACAAGCGATTGTAAGAGCAGTACAAGCAAATTTGGGATTGTCCGTGTTGCCTTACTTACTTGTAAAAGAAGCACTTGACCGAAAAGAAATTTGCCAATTTACAATAAAAGGAATTAAGTTTGAAAGAAGCTTTAGTGTCATTTATCACCGTAATAAGTTTTTAACAGAGAGTGCAAAGGATTTTATATCACTTTGCAAATAAAAGGATACCGCATTCAGTGATAAGCTGATGGCGGTATCCTTTTGTCATATCCTATATTGTCCCTCATAATGTTTTTTAATCTTACTATTAAATATAATTGAACCAATTCACACGATTATTAAAACCAAGCATATTGCCTGCAATATTCTCAATCCATTTTGGTATTGAGTAATTAGGCAATATATGGTATGATTAATTTTATTTATATTTGCGAGGTGCTAAAATGTATTCAAAACAAGATTTATTAAAAATATTTAAAGAACAATTGGCTATTGAAAATAACTGCTCAATTGATGACTTTAATAATGAAAAGAATGTAATAACAACTCCACAAGCTAACACAGGCATAAGATATTTTATTGATGGAACTTTCTTTTTTAAAATGGTAACACTAGGCTCAAACGCTGTTATTTCAGTCGATAATTCATTGCATGATTGGTTACTTGAATTTACAAAAGATAAAGCAGGTCATCATTTATTTGAACATACGAATTTAGCTGCTATTGACAATCAATTAAAACAATATAATAAGCGTTTATGGCAAACACATCATATGTTTGTACCTGACATGAAAACTATGTCTGTTTCAAATGACTATCCTGTTAAATGGTTTGAACAAGATGAAATTCATCAGTTTTACATAAACAAACAATTCCCAAATGCTTTTTGCGAAAAATTCATTCCAGAGCGACCAGATGTTCTTGCGGTTGCTGCCTATGATGGAAATACTATTATTGGTATGGCTGGATGTTCTGCCGATACCCCAATTCTATGGC
>DAMDCT010000048.1:15248-17911 GCA_032091455.1 Oscillospiraceae bacterium
ATGGCAAATAGGGATTGATGTGAATAAAAACTATAGAGGAAAAGGAGTTGGAACATATCTTGTTACATTACTTAAAAATGAAATAATCAAACGAGATAAAATCCCATATTACGGAACTAGCCTATCAAATCTACATTCATGGAATATTGCATTAAATAGTGGATTTATCCCTGCATGGGTTGAAACCGAAACTATTGAATGATAAAAAAACACTACCGTGTAAAATATTTTGAAACGGTAGTGAGAAAATTTAATGCTCGTGAGTAAATATATATTAGGTGGAGGGAACGATATGAAGATAGGAATTATCTGCGCAGGAGATAGAGAAGTTGCACCATTTTTGCCAATGATACAAAATCTAGCCATATCTGAAAAAGCAATGCTCAAATTTTATAGTGGTACGATTGAAAACGCTTCTATTGTTACTTTGTTTTGCGGAGTATGTAAAACAAATGCAGCTGTTGCAACACAAATTTTAATAGATACATATAAATGTGATATTATTATTAATGCAGGTACGGCAGGAGGAATGGACAAAAATATTAACCTTTTTGATACTATTATTTCCACAGAAGTAGATCATTGGGATGTTCACCAAGGGATACTGACCGAGTTCCACCCTTGGGCGGATAGCATTTATTGGCAAGCAGATAAAGAGCTTCTCAGTGTAGCAAAAAGCACTGTTTTGCATAGCAACATTGAAAATGTATATTTTGGTAGAATGATAACAGGCGAAATATTTATTGAAGATAAATATCGTGATGAAATAAATGGTATCCATTCACCACTTTGTGTTGATATGGAAACTGCGAGTATTGCGCAAACTTGTTATGTCAACAAAGTTCCATTTATTGCTGTTAGGTCAATAACAGATACTGCTGACCACAACGGTGGTGATAACTTTGATTTAAATTGTGATAAAGCATCCCAAATATCTGCTATAATTGTAAGATCCATTATAAAAGAAATAAATGTACTATACACAAAATAAGAAAACACCTTGGTGATACGAAATAGGCTTTTATCCAAGTTAATCTTAATTACACCAAAAGTGTGGGCAATCTTGCTGTTATTGGCATGGTTGCCCTCTTGCTATATTACCAAAATCGTCCAGTCAATACTTATATAAAGGCAACGAAAATGTACGACAACATATGGTATGATAACCTTAACAGCAATTTTATTTTCATTACTTATATTTTCTAATATGACATACTGTAGTCAAGTTTAATGTGATATGATTAGTAAAATATATATTTTGCAAAGGAGACATAATATTATGTCTAATGTTGTTGAGTTTGCATCTTTTAATCTTAAAAAAGGAGCATCTGTATCAGATTTTTTGCATGTATCAGACAACTTTAACAGTGTATTTCTTTCTACGCAAAAAGGCTATATTTCCAGGGAGCTACTTCTTATTGACGATATGTGGGCTGACTCGGTTTTGTGGAAAACGATGGAAGATGCTCTTGAGGCATTTAATACTGCTGATAGAAATGATGTGGCTTGTGAGTACATGTCTTTTATGGATGAGGAAAGCATTAAAGTTCTTCATCTTTCAGTAGTAAGAAGTTATTAGATTTTAATTGGAGGACAGGCTATATGAATGAAAAAATAAGATGCTCTTGGGTAGGAAATACCCCAATATTCATTGACTATCATGACAACGAATGGGGACGACCTGTACATGATGATGTTAAGCTATTTGAAATGCTTATCTTAGAAGGTATGCAGGCTGGGCTTACATGGATTACCGTACTTAATAAGAGAGAGGCATTTAGAGAAGCTTTTGATGGTTTTGATCCTAATAAGGTAGCCCTTTATAGCGATGAAAAAATTGAGGAGCTGATGGCAAACGAGAAAATAATTAGAAATCGCCTAAAAATTAATGCAGCTGTGAGCAATGCCAAGGTGTTTTTAAAACTTATTGGTGAATATGGGAGCTTCGACAAATTTATATGGGGATATGTGAATTATACTCCTATTACAGGTCATTGGCAGGAGCATAATGAAATGCCAACAAGCACCCCGCTATCCGATAAGATGAGTAAAGACTTAAAGAAAATGGGATTTAAGTTTGTTGGTTCGACTATAATTTATGCTTTTATGCAAGCAACAGGTATGGTTAATGATCATATTACGGAGTGTTTTGTTTATGATGAGATAATGAATTAGTAGCACATGATAGGGGAATCTAAGCAGTCCAGTGAAACTGGACTGCTCTATTTTTTACTACATACACAGTATAACTTTAACGTCATCAATTGCATTTTCAATTGCAACACCAATGCCATATTTATCTATCATATCCATATCATTATAATTGTCACCAAAGCTGATGACTTGAGATAATTGCATATTTATTCCCTTAATTATTGAGTTTATTGCATTAATCTTATTCGCTTGCTTACTTGCAAACCTATACCAATTTTCTCCTGAGAAAGCAACAATTTTGCATTCGCTGGATTTATTTCCTATACTAAACGCCATATCGTTATTATGAGATAATAGATATGAGAAAAGCCCTAAGCTGATTTGCTTAAGACTTTATTGATATTTATTTGGCTAGGATAGATATGTTTATAATTTATGTGATAAATCTTTAACTCTTAATCCATTTGACTTTATCTTCTTACGCCATCCCTTTTCGGCAGACAGTTTAT
>DAMDCT010000048.1:17932-19640 GCA_032091455.1 Oscillospiraceae bacterium
AGACCGACTTTTTCACACCAATTCTCAAGAATTTCAAGTGCAATACTATTTTGTTTACCTTCAATAAAACCGCAATTTGAAATACCATAAATATGAATTTTCTTATTGGTCAAACCTGCTTTTTCAATTTCGCAGAGACAAGTTAGTAAATGTGATGGAATTGCATCAACAAAAAGTGGAAATGCAAAAACAAGTGCATCAAAACTATTTAATTCGTATATTAATTTTTCAGCTATAGTAGAATTTGCAAAATGGTAGTCTGTGATAAAAACATCTTCAGAAAAATTGGTTTTCAAGTCATTAATCAATGTAGCACTCGTGCTTTTGGCTTTTTTGGGACTTCCGTTTATCATTGCAATTTTCATAAAACAATACCCCCCAGTTTATAAACACTGTCCATAAACAGCACCTTTCTAACGATACCATCATAATTGACCGCATTTGCAGAAACAAGTTTTTGTGCAGTTGCTTTTTCTCTATCGCTTATGCTATCACCATAAAAATATACTTTAATTGTAATGATGTTGTTATATCTGCGCTTATGATGCATTTCACCGTTACGGATGTCAAAATAGGGATGAATATAGGAAATACTTCTATCAAGAACATTTTTAACAAATGGGCTAAATCCTCCATATGTGCATCGGCTTATAATAATTAGTTCGTTGCTCTTACTAAGTATCTCTCCACAACTCTCGTATCCATCTTTAATAACGCATTCACCAGGTGTTTTAATCCAACAACCAAAACAGCCAATACAACTATGAATATTTCCATTATTACAAATCTGTTGTGTATTATTATCAATTTTAGGAAAAAGAGAGAGGAAAGTTTCTCTATCCAAATCATGTATCAATAGTTTCATATTAATCAAGCCCTCCACACACAAATACTATATATGTAATTTAATTTACAGCAATATTTTACCACATGCTAACACAAAATTCAACATTTATTCTCGAAACTGTCCTCCAATACACCCCGTCTTATTCAAACACTATATAATTTTTCTTCAATCTGCTTTTTCATTTTATCTCAGTTAAATGAGTACCGTGAAAATAATACAACGGCTTGGTCCCTGCTGAATAAAACGGTTATGATGAAAAAGTCGCTTTAGTTTGAAGAAAATACATTAAACAATTATAAATTTTTCTAAATTTATCCTTCTTTAATTTATAATTTATAACTATTTGTTCTTATCTAAATTTTAACAGAATATAATAATAAGTTTTTTAATATAATTTAATACGTAGAAACATTCGTTAGTATACATACGCTTTTCATACTAAGGAGGTACTACTATGAAATTCATTATTCTCTTAAATCTTATGGACAAGAAGGACGTAGAAAAAAACAAACGAAAAAAATTCTATAAGACCTTATTACGTTATGTGATCAAATTTCAGCCGTTAATCATTGTTTTACTAAATCATTTACTTAATCAATATATATGCGAATAACACTAATTTAAATGGTGAATTAAATTTAAATTTGGGCAGGATTACAACCTGCCCAATTCATTTTAATATATGTATTTTAATTGCATTACAACCATCACCTGCTACTTATATAAAGCTTGTAAACTATCCAAGCGTGGATTACTAGAACTAGCATAAATCTGAATGCTCAATAATTCTAATATTGATTATAATGCTGTATTCAATTCTCATCTGCCCTTATTTCCTTTTTAGCGTAATATTCACTCATT
>DAMDCT010000048.1:19650-20062 GCA_032091455.1 Oscillospiraceae bacterium
TTTTTTACTAAACTCTTCACGTTGCTCATAAGTGATATAATAGGTTACTTTTTCTTCTGGTGTTCCCCTGTTTTCAACTTTACAAAATAATAAGTCAGATCCGTCAGGCATTCTCATATAATTGTATAGTGTAAAGGGTTCATTTCTTTTAACCATTTATATCACCTCGTTTTCAATTAATATGATTTGTGAAATTTGTCCTATGCTTAATACTATTTTTCTATAATATGTATTACAAACTATAATTAAGCTTGGTGAGTAATATTGTGAATATTGGATATGGGAGTGAAGTATTATATGAAAATTGCAGCAGCATATATTCGTGTTTCTACTGATGATCAGCTTGAATTTTCACCGGATAGTCAGCTCAAAATTATTCGTGATTATGCAAAACGCAACGATATGATACTTC
>DAMDCT010000049.1:0-9309 GCA_032091455.1 Oscillospiraceae bacterium
ATGATCCTCATTCCATTTGTCCATTCCCCACTCTGTATTAGTTGCAAAATCACGTCTTTTCTTCTCAACGATTGGGGTTTTAGTACATATTTTTTGACCTAATTTCAATGCATTAACAGGACAAACTTCAACACATTCTCCGCAAGCCACACATTTGTCTTTATCTACTTTTGATACATAGTTTGAACGTACCATATCATTATTATTGAACATTCCAGCAATTCTTGTAGCGTAACAAGAACAACCACAACAATTACAAATAGCATGAGTTTTTCCTGGTCCATCGGTGTTTGGTATCTGATGCATCAAACCGTTCTCTTCAGCTCTTCTTATAATTTCAAAAGCTTCCTCACGAGTAATCTCACGTCCTCTGCCTGTACGGATATAGTATTCAGCAGCATGACCAAGTTGAATACACATATCTTCCTTCAAGTGACCACAGCCTTCTCCCATTGCTTCTCTTGATGTACGGCAAGAACAATCAGAAACTGAGAAAACAGTATTTTCATTAAGATATTTGGAAATTTCTTCATAAGATGCTCTTCTGGTTTCGCCTTGAATGGCTGTTTCAATAGGAATAACACGCATTGCGCCTGTTCCAACTGGAAAAATGCCTGCTGTTATAAGTGCTTTTTTTCTTCCGTATGACTCAAACGCCTCTGCACTTTGCTTATAGTTTTCAACAGCTGATTTATTTGGGTGGTTAACTATTGTTTCCATGTGACCTGGAACCCAAATTTCAAACCAATACTTATCAACGCCATCAATTTCATTAACAAAAGCAACACCAGCAACTGCCATATCCCATAAAATTCTCGCTGTTTCCTCAACAGATTTACCGCATAAAGCAGCCACTTCTTGTGCAGTTTGAGGTTTACGCAATTCAAGATGAATACCTACTTCTGCCATTTCGTCTGTTACAACAGGTTCTAGAATTTTATATTCTGGATCTTCTGGTTTAATTTCCGACTTTGAACCCTGTTTTACTCTGCTAATCTTATTAGCAAGTGCTAATACTTTTTCATTTGCCATGTCAATTTCCTCCTATTATTAATTGTATTTTGTTACTACTTTTGATTCCAATTTTTCACTTCAGTACGAATCCAATCAGCAAACTCGTCAATTCCTTCGCCTGTTCTAGCTGAGATTGGGATGATTTTTATATTTGGGTTTAATTTAATTGCGCGCTCTTTCACTGCCTGTAAGTCAAAATCGAAATGTTCTAGCACATCTATCTTGTTAATTAGCAAAACATCAACTATTGAAAACATTAGTGGATATTTTAGAGGTTTATCGTCGCCCTCTGGCACACTTAAAATCATTGCGCTTTTTGAAGCACCAGTATCAAATTCAGCAGGGCATACCAAATTGCCTACATTCTCTAAAATAGCAAGATCAATCCCCTTTGTATCTAGACCAATTAAACCTTGTTTAGTCATATCTGCATCTAAATGACACATTCCTCCTGTGTGCAGTTGTATTACTTTTGCACCTGTCTTTGAAATAGTGTGAGCATCAACATCTGAGTCAATATCAGCTTCCATAACACCAATACTCATATCATCTTTCAAAGCATTAATTGTCTTTGTTAAAGTTGTTGTTTTTCCTGAACCTGGTGATGACATTAAATTCAATAAAAAGGTTTTCTCTCTTTTTAATTCTTCCCTTAGCAAGTCTGCTTGGCGATTATTGTCCTCAAACACACTTTGTTTGATTTCAAGAACTTTAAATGTATTCATATTTATTACCTCCAAATATTACTTAAAAAGTTTTTATGCTTGAACTATTTGCTATTCAGCAAGTGATTTTACTTCATTATATTTCTTCATTCCTACATAAAGATCCTCTTTATAAGGATTTCTCTTAGTCTTAACAACTTTGTAAATCATGAAAGCCAATACTAATACATTTACTATTAATGCAGATAAACTCCAAAGAGTTAGCTGGGTGGTGTTATATGTAGATGATACAGCAAATTTTCCTTCATCTATGAAAGCTGGGAAGGTCTGTGCAAACATACACCATAAAGCCAATGTTTGTGCACGATGTTGTAACCAAGCACCTTTACCAATGGTAAATGCACATAGGGTTGGAGGTAATAGTAAAGCAAATCCACAGTACCATGCATGACCTGGTAAACAGTTATATGTATATGCAAAGTTCCAAACATCGTATGCTATAATCCAAAACCACATCATATCAGGCCATAACATATCTTGGCTTTTATCTTTACTTGTTTTTTTGCGAATACATATGCCAAACCATCCAGTTATGGTAATTACACTTATTATACCAGCAGCTGCGTTCATAAAGTTCCATGGTCCGCCAAGCACATACATTGCTTCGTCAGCCAGAACTCCACCTTTTGTATAGTTAAGACCAACTTCAATATCACGAGCTACCGCTTCAAAAATATTGATTGCGAGAATTAATGGTGGAAAGCAAAGTGCGAAACTATTGGCTGAAAGCCGCCATTCTTTTCCTGTTTTCTTGTTTGTTCCGTGCAAATGACGTATACACCAAAAGCCAATGCAACCTGCAGTAGAAGAATACACCTTAGCAAGATGAAACCAGTCAGTATATGTAGTATCTTTTAGCACTGTAAACCAAAGGACAGAAAGAACAACAGGCATAATTACAAAGCAAAAAAATCCGGCTATTGTTGATTTTCTTGTTACTTCGTTCAACACAAATAATAATGTAAATACCAATATCCAGACAAGCCATACAGAAATTGTAGATGCGCCACCTTCAAAATTGAATGTAAACATTAATAAAATCTCCTTAGTTGCTCAACATTTATTATTTTAATAAGATAAACATTGGCTGTATTACTCCCTATATCTATCTGGTCATACCAGCATCAAATATAGAACTTTGATAAAATCTTAACACATTCATAATATATATGTCAAGATATTAGTAGTTTACGCAATATTTTCTCCATAAGTTCTATATTTATCCCTTGATTTTTGGCTAATTTTATGCCATAATAATTACTGGTATGTGTACATACCACAGTCACTTTAAAAGGAGTAACAATAACATATGGAATTTTCAAAATTAAGTTCACCATCACTAAAAGAACTGTTTATAAGAGAACTGGAAACCATGATTTTGTCTGGTAAACTTCCCATTGGAGAACAACTCCCTTCAGAAAGAGTTCTTGCCGAAACCATGCAGGTCAGTAGAGCTGTAGTTAATACTGGCATTTCAGAACTATCAAGAAAAGGATTTTTAATGATTAAACCAAGAGTTGGTACATTTGTAGCTGATTATCGTAGAAACGGAACTATGGAAACATTAATTTCAATAATGAATTATAACGGTGGTATCTTAAGAGAAGCAGAAATACGTTCTATTTTGGAACTGAGAATTGCATTAGATACCATTGTGGTAGAATTGTGTATTTCTAAAATTACAGATGGAGAAATAGCCATATTAAAAGATTATATAAAGCAAATGGAAGATGTAGACTCTGTTGAGACGGCTTCTGAGTTTGCATTTCGATTTGAACATGAATTGGCAATACTTTCAGGAAACACACTGATACCTCTAATCTTTACATCATTTAAAATTCCTATTATAACCTTGTGGAAACGCTTTTATAGATTATATGGTTTAGAATATTTGCACAAAAATACCGCTGCTTTATGTGATTGCATTGAAGAAAGAAATGCAGAGAAAGCTGTAGAATGTTTAACCATAGCAATAAATAATACTATCAATGGTAGCCAACAGATTTACTATTAAAATTTGATTATATTTAGTTATAGCATTTGATAAACGATACACGTTTCATAATTAAATGGAATAAGATAATATATAAATATTATGAAAGGAGTCGGAAAATGTATAATTGTAATCATAACCAATGCTGTAACTACTCTAATACTCCAATGAATAACTCGAACTTTTGTAAACAATTCATCAAGCTTAAAGATTATGGACCAGAACCATTTATTGTGAATATTGATTGTGCAACCAAACAAAATAATAATTTTCGTACAGCTTTATGGACGGGTGAAAATTTACAAGTTACCTTAATGTGTATAAATCCTGGGCAGGACATAGGTTTAGAAGTTCATCCAACAGGTGACCAATTCATACGCATTGAAGAAGGTCAAGGTATCGTTAAAATGGGAGATACTAAACATAAGCTAGATTTCCAAGAAAAAATCTATGATGATTTTGCTATTATGATCCCAGCTGGTAAGTGGCACAACATTATCAATACAGGGAATAAGCCGCTTAAATTGTATGCTATTTATGCACCACCTGAGCACCCACGTGGCACGGTTCATGAAACAAAAGAAATCGCACAAGCTGCTGAAATGAAACAGCACCATGATTAATGAAGTGTTAGTATGAACGTTCAAGTTACTATTTATATCTACACATAGCGAAAAAGCACCCTAAAAAGGGTGCTTTTTATTTATTAATTTAGTATATTTATAACTTTCTTGCAATAATGAAAGACATCGACTTTGATTAATTTACAGATGCAGGGTGGATGGTGCGGATAAATGTTGCCAAACAACGTTTTCTCACGCTAAATATAGTAATTATTTCATAATAAGTTTATATATATCATCATTTCTTGCCCTGAAGTGATGAGGTTCAGTTTCATCTTTAAAATAAATCTCACAGTGAGAATTATTATAATCACTTCCAAATCTATCTATGCTACTATCAAACTGTACTGGCACTGCGTTTTTTACAAGCTTTACTATATCAGATTTATCAGTAAAAGTAGAAACGCCACTATCATTATTTCTAGTTGCTCTCACTTGATCATCTGACATTTTACTCTCACCAAATTGTTTATTTATGTCATGAATTATTGATTCGTCAATAGTGATTTTTTCTATTTTTTCTACATCTAATAGTTTTACTGTTGCTCCTGTATATTGTTTTATTAATTCAAGAGTTTCTGTGTAACTTCGATAAATCGGAAAAGTTTGCTCAAAGCCATAATATTCATCACTTTCGACTACACCATCTTTAAAAGTCACTACAAATACTGGATTTGTGTTTAACCCAGCTTCAACAGTTAATTTCAGATATTCTGATTGCAAAGTTTTTAAAATTGTTTGCACTTTTTCACCTGTAATAACTTTAAAATCTTCATCAAAGCTACTTATACTAGATTGAACAGTTGCCTTTTTTGCCTTAGACATATTGTTTGAAAACATTTCATTTGAATATTTTTTGTATTCTTCTGAATATCTTATTTTGTTAAACAAAGCAATATTTTCATCAGTTTTTGGGAGAGAATAGGAACGCTTAAAAGTGCCAATAGGTTTCTTTTTTACAGCAACTTCAAAATAAATTTGTTCAATAATTGAACTCCTATCAAATGTAGAGGCTCTTTTTATTATCTCTGTAATTGCCTCTACATTTTCTAGATAGTTAAGTCCACGTTTTTTAAAAGATTCGTTATTATTATAGTTATCACGTTGCAAATTAAAAGTAAAGCTTTCAACTTTATCAGCCTTTATTACTCTTGTGTTAAATCCAGTTATATCAAAGTTCATTCCTAAAATAATAGCACAAGATGCAACTATAAGTATAATTCCATGCTTCCAGTTTTTAAGAATTGAGCTGAAACTAAAATCAAATGTAATTTCACTTAATGCATGTGCCACTAAGATTCCAATCATAAGTCCAAAATATATCCACATATTTTGATTAACAATTGATCTAAATAAAACAGCAAAGCCTAATCCAAAAATTATACAACAGTATATTTTTAGCGGCAGTTTTAATTTTTCAAATGCAATTGCAATCCCTGAATTTTCACTTTTTCGTTTAATAAAACAAGCAAGAGAAACAGCTATAATTATCACGGTAATTACTGTATACGCTATAAATATAAACAGCCTTGAGTCAGCAACTCCATTTGAATAGCCATTAAAAATTTGTGTTACAGGTGATAATTTTAATGCAAACTTAATGACTTCGTTGCTATCAAAATAGTATACAGGGTATAAGAAATACTTTAAGACTTTTATCAATGCTACTACTGCACCTTGACCAAAAAATGCAACGGAAGTTAATACTAAAGTTATAACTGTGTTTCCACAAAGGATTGTGCAGAGTGATACAATTGAGAACGTTGAAATGAAAAAAAGTATATTTTCAGCTAAAGCTTTATAAATTTCAACCGTCATAAGTGCTTGCCCATAGCCAAATGATACAATAAGTGCATTTGTTATAATAAAATTTACTACAAATCCAATTATCGCAGGAATAATTGACGCCACAAAGTTACAAGTGAACATTGCCTTGCGTGAAATTGAAAAGCTATGATAGAAATCGACCTTTGCTTTATTATGCAGATAGCTGAATGCAGAAATTGCAGAGATAATTGCAAGCAGTATAAAAGCGATCTTCATAAAATTGCCTCTATAATCCATAAGTGAAGTTAATCTTTCGCATACACGGTTAAAGATACGAATATTTTCACTTTGATCTATACTTTTATTTGTGTTTTCACCCATTATCATAAGTGCAGGTAGAGTTAAGGTAAAAAAGAAAAGCAGAGAAGAAAGTGCAATATTCCACGATTTACGCTTAAATGTATTTTTATAACTAGAATAAGAGTTTTTTGATGTCATAGCCACTCGCCTCCGTTTCGCTTATAAATATTTCTTCTAAAGTAAGGGGCAATGTTTCAAGGAAAATTGGATTGGCAAGCTTTATTTTGTTCTTAATATCTTCTTGGTTCCCTCTTGCTGTAATAGATATTAATGAACCTCTGGTTTCTTTAGAAAGAATATCAATGTCATTAAAAGCTTCGTCAGTTGCGTTATTTGGTAACACGCACTGGATTTTGTGTATTCCAAGTTTCATTTCATCTAAATCCTTAGAAAATAAAATTCCTCCTTTATGGAGTAAACCAACATGGTCACAAATATCTTCAAGTTCTCGTAAATTGTGAGATGCTAATATTGGCGTTAGGTTTCTATCTAGCACATCGTTAGCGAGTAAACTCTTTACACATTGTCTAGCGACAGGGTCAAGTCCATCAAAAGTTTCGTCGCAAAGAATAAAGTCTGCACCAGAACAAATTGCACAAATTACAGAAAGTTGCTTTTTCATACCCTTTGAAAATGTGCGTATTTTACGGTTTTCATCAAGAAAAAAGCCTGATATAATATGTTGGTATCTTGTTTCATCAAATTTGGGATAAAACATTTTGTAATAATTTTTCATTTCTAGTGGAGTTCCATTTGGAAAAAAATATTGCTCATCAGAAATATAAAAAATTCTTTGTTTGACTAGGTGATTATTAAAAATCACATTTTCATCTAATGTGATACTTCCATCATCTGGTTTATATATACCAGCCATCATACGCATAAAAGTTGATTTTCCAGCACCATTTGAACCAATTAATCCAAAGATATTACCACTATTAATTGTTGCATTTATGCAATCAATAGCTTTAATCTGGCCAAAACTTTTTGATAAATCAGTTGCCTTAATCATCGATTTCATCTCCTTTTTTGCTAAATTCTAAAAGCTTTTGCTCTAATAAATCTCGTCTGTATCCTAATTCTAAAATTTCTTCAACATTATCTTTTATTTCTTTAAGAATTTCATCATAACGCAATTTTAACACACTTTGTGTATCTCCAGATACAAAATTCCCACGTCCTTTAATGCTATAAATCATTCCTTTTTGTTCTAAGGCTGAGTATGCTTTTTGAATAGTATTGGGATTTAGCGCAAGTTCAGCAGAAAGCTCACGAACAGATGGAATCTTTTGGTCTTTTTCAAGGCCACCACAATGTATAAGTCGTTCAATGCCTTTAATTATCTGCTCATAAATTGCAACACCACTTCGATAATCTATATTTATCATAGCTACTCCTTTACTGTAATATGTGTACTATTCACCATAGTACACATATTATACATTTACCAATTATCAATGTCAATACTTTTTTGGAATAATTTATATTTTTTTACTATGTATAATAAATCACCACATTGTCTTAGGTTTAGTGCCACAAAAAATAATAAGGGATAGAAATTAATCTATCCCTTAATGAAAATACAGTTTATCATACTTGGTTATTTCACTATTTGTATACGATTTTACGAATTGTTTCTGTTGAAAGTGAGTATTCCTCTGCAAGTTTTTCGATACTCACTTTATTAAGAAATTTGTTTTTAATTTCTTCATTGCGCTCTTCATAAAAAATTCTTGCCCCCGAATCATTTCCCCACTTTTTTCTCTTAGTACTGCTGGGAATATACAAAGCTTCACCTTGGGTATACTTTTGAATTTCACGTAGAAGCTCATCTGGAAGAATTTCTGATGCATTTCTATATTTCATCTAATGCACCTCTCTAACTATTTTTTCTCAAAAATTCCTCAACGGTATCATATTTGTTTATAGCAACGCCGTGTATTTCAATCTCTGTGATTATATAGCTTTCTAATTCTTTTGCTCGATTTTTCAATTCGGATAAATCCTTTACATTGTAACTTCCAATCAAATCCATTTCATTTAATGCAAATTCATGTTTTATAGTACAAAGTTCATCTTGCAATTTAACTGCATCAGCGAATACTCTTTCAAAGTTTTGTTCATCACAATGAATATAAATTCTACGCCATGTCAATGACATTTCCTGATACCAACTTGCTAAATCTTCATATATTGGCTGTTTTACAGCTTCAAATTTTTGTGGTTTGTTTAAAGAAATAAAGTTGCGTACACAGCTAATAATTAAATGAGAAAGCCCTTTTAACTCTTCAATGGATTCAGCTTTTACAATTGCATTGTAATATGCAATAAAGCTTTCAGGTAATAATTCCATTTTTGCTAATTCTACAGTTTCCAAATCAAGACGTTGTTTAAAATTTGTTCCATTGATACATGCAATTGCAATAGAGAGATAACGAGCAATATACCCTGATGCCATCCTAACTTTATAAAGTGCATCTTCAAACATCATTGTTCGATATAATTCCATAGCAATATCTAATTTCTCAAGAGCTTTTTTAAACATAAAATCTCTGTCAGCAAAGTTTGCTTTTAATTTTTCTTGCATTGATACAAATTTCTTTTTATCTTCTTCATTACGGCAATATAATATTTTTGCATCTGATAAGCCAAATGTAAAATCATCATTTAGTTCAGCCATATCTTCAATACGTTTCCAAGAACGAGGATACAAGTCATGTCCTACCCCGTCGATAATAAACGTTTGACTCAATTTATTTCCTTTTTCATTTGCTGGTATAAAATAATCAAAACATTCCCCATGGCAATCACTATTTGTCGCATGCCC
>DAMDCT010000049.1:9357-11623 GCA_032091455.1 Oscillospiraceae bacterium
TCTATTTTATTAATAACCCAGTTTGTCAGTTCATTTTGCGTCGGTTTCATAGTATAGTCACCTTTCAAATCAAGTTAAGCAACGGCCGTTTAACTTACAACTATATTATATTGTACATAAAGATTAAATACAAGGTGAAGAATTTTTCAATTAAATCTTAACCTTGTACTTGTGAAAATAGAGTTACTAAATAAACTTCACTTTTGAAACATATTTTTCTAGAGACTAAAATTACAATAGTTAATATGCCTAATCTCAACATCTACTCATATTTATCTATTGCAAAAAAACCACCTGTGCCATTAAATAGATTCCACGGATTAATACTTTGGTTACCTATTCTTACTTCATAGTGCAAATGTGGTCCTGTAGAGTAGCCAGTAGTTCCTACTGTACCTACTGATTGACCCTTTTTCAACATGTCACCTTGTTTCACAGCTAAGCTATTCATATGATAAAAATAGCTTTTAAGACCTCCACCATGCTCAATTACTAATGTGTTTCCAGTGTTTAATAAAAGGTCTGCAAATACTACACATCCATCTGCTGGTGCAACTATTGGTGTTCCAGTAGCTGTTGCAATGTCAATTCCACTATGTCCGGATGGTTTTTTGCTACCGTTAGTATAACGCAACAATCCAAACTGGGTCGAGATACGCCCTTGTACCGGTTGAACAAATTTTCCACTCCAATATGTTTTTGTGTCAGCTGTTTCGTAAAATGGATATATTGTTCTGCGGTACTGTGCATATGCCTCAGAACTACTTGCTTTGCTTATAACTGGATTGCTAGTATCAATTGTTAAATACTGCTTTTCAAAATTACCTTCAACTACCTCAACTGCTATTTCTTTTGAAAAACTTCCACAAGAAACAAGGACAGTATATTTGCCTGTATCTCTTAAATATCCTACTGGGACAAATGCCATAACACGTTCGTTGATATTTGTAAATGTAGCCATTCCAAGATCGGTTTTAGCTGTTGGCACAACACCATTCGGCACATTTTGGACTTCAATTGCTAATACATCACCTTGTGTCACCTTAGTTTCAGATGTTACCACAATAGGATCTATTTTCAAATTGAAACTCATTGAGAACACAAATTGACCATAACTTTTCTTGTCAGATACCTGCTCCGTGCTTGCAACGACCGTCAATGTGTATGTGCCATTTTTGGTGATCACAAATTCCTTATATGCTTTTTCATCACCACTAAAAATAGTCTTGCCCTTATCATCAAGAACTTCAAAAGTACTAGCATATTGTTCAGGAGTTGTAATATTCAAATGGTGAACATCAATTGTCCCAATATCATATTGCCTATTGTCATACTCTTTTTTAATGTCACGACGTAAAAATCCATTCATTACTGATGCATTCCAAATGTAACTTTTAGGACTGATAGTTTGACCGTTTGCTGTTACTGTGACTGTGGGTACACTGGTTTCATCTATGGAATAATAAGAATATGCCACAACGCAACAAACTCCAATTATCACTAAAATCAAAAGTAGTAATAAAGTAATCCTAACCTTTTTCATTGCAACAACCCCTCCTATTATTTTACTAGACTTATAATGCCTGCGCAATGTGATATTTTCTTAAATTGTATTTCTCCTAAAGCAAAATACTTTTTCATATCATCAAATACAATATATATCTCATCCTCATCCCAACCATCTAAATATTTATTTTTACATTCATTAAATTTATCTTTTGTTTCAAATGCAACATCACCAATTAATATTTTCCCATCATCTGCTAGTATACCTTTTAGTTGATTAATAAACTCGACTTTTCTTTTATCTGTTAAATGATGGATTGCATACGTGCTTATAATAAAATCAAATTTCTCACTTAACAATTCATTTGGCAGTGCCAATGAAAAATCATGTTGTATAAGTGTTGCTGTTGGCATTTTTTCTTTTGCAATTTCAATCATTCGACTAGAAAAATCTATTCCAGTTATATCATAGCCATCATCATATAGTTTTTGCGTTAAAACTCCTGTACCAAATCCAATATCTAAAATACGTGCTTTAGATTTATGATGAATTTGTGTATATATACTATTAAGTACGTCCTTATATCCTGCAAATGGATATTCATTACTTTCCTCAGACAAATTGACACTTTCATCATATCCATCCGCCCATAAATCAAAACCATTATTATCAAGCATATTAAAAATCCTCCTCAAGTTATGTGTATTTTTTCTTTATATATTGTTTGTTCTATAATATAATGTTTGTACCATCAAACAT
>DAMDCT010000049.1:11633-20060 GCA_032091455.1 Oscillospiraceae bacterium
TGCTATTGAAAAAACCGCAAGTAATTTCCAATTTATATACAGAGATACAGAATTCAATTCGCATCCTTCATCTTTTTCCATATCTATAATACCAATTACAATGTTATAAGATATATAAAGTGAAATTACAGTTGATATTATACCTAAACCAAAGCAAACGTATCTACCAATTGCAAATGAAATTCCTACAATGTCCATGACATATAATATGCCTGTGTAGATAGCCATTATATTTGCATAGCTTTTTGCTTTTGAAAATCTATTACCTTTTTCAAGCAACTCATTTAGTCCATTAATCATAATTATATATCCTAAAAAGTCAGGAATAAGTCCAATAGAAACAGACCCAGAATTAAAATTAAAGTCTAAAAAAACGAATAACATTCCGATAAAAATCTTACTCATAATTTTTCTATCCTCCTTGTATATATTTTATTCCACTTGTCCTCCACCCCATTCAACAACAGTAAAGCCTTTTCGTTCAAAACTTTGTAATGTTTGCTCTTCAATTTCAATACGCTTATCAAGTGGTTTATATGCCATAAATACACGTAACATACTTTCTGGAGTTGGTGTTATGTCTAGTTTTGCAGTATCGGTATATACTTTACCTTGAAATGAAATTAAGTTATATTCATTCTCTTGCAAAATCGGTAACCAGTAAACGATAAATTCGTTATATTCTTTTGGGGTTAAACCTATGTATGCAAGTTTTTCTTGCAAAAATTCTGCAGTTTTACTTCCCTTTACAACAAAACCTTTGCTCATATCAAATGACTTATCAGTATTGCCCTCCCAAAACAGATATGAATACTCCTTATTATCTGCATGATTTATAAGAGTTCCATCTGGCTTTGCAGTTACATTCCAACCATTATTATAAGCAGGATAAGTACATGTTAGTTGTCCATCTAATGACAACTTAACTGAAACCTCTGTTTCTTGTGTTGGATAAAGATAGATAACGGGTTTTCCCATCATTCCACTATCATCAATCTTTTCACTTTCATTTAGTTCAGATTGACTTTTAGTCTGCGTACATCCCGTTAACATTGATATAATACATATAGCACATAAACAAAGTGAAATTAGCTTTTTCATAATAATCCTCCCAAATACAATGCGATTTCTTTATTTTATTATAACTGGTTAATTAAGGATATGCAACATACAATATGCAATTTATATAATACAAAAAGGATTGAGACCGTTAATTACAACTCTCAATCCTTATATATTACCATTTGATAGCTAACTTCTTATCTGTTTACTTTATTTTTTTGCTTTCGATGAATAACTAAAAATCCACAAGCTATAATTAAAATCAGAATTATGATTGCAATTATAATTATAGTCTTAATTAATGAACTATTATCTTCTGTATTTGTATTTTGGATTGAAACTTTAGTTGGGGCACTAGTCACCTTACCAATAACTGCATAATTGCTAAAATGCGTTGTAGTGAATGTTATGTAATTTTCATCTATTGTATGTGGCATCAACGTTGCTTTACCATTGCCATCAATATAAACTATTTGTGTTTCCTCAACCTTTTTAAGTTCATCTGTAAGCTTAATTTTTACTTTCACAGTACCATTTGGTTGAACAGGTAATCCATCTAATAATAATTTAATATCATATAATTCTTTTATTTCTTTTTCTTTAGCTAATAGTTTAACACCTGTGTTAAACTTGTCCTTTTTATCAGTAGTTATTTTTTCAGTTATTACATCAACAACAAAAACTGAATTTGGATTGAAATTTGTCCCATCCACGCCCTCAATTGATGCATCTATTAAATCATTAGATTTATGCTCAATTTGAGTTATATTCGGTTTAGATTCTATTGGCTTAGATTCTGACGGTTTACTTACAGGTGACTTAGTTACAGGTTGTTTTGATTCTGTTGGTTTAGATTCAGTTGGCTTAGTTACAGGTGGTGCTTCCGTTAGGCGTAATGGTTTGTTATTCTTGAATGGATATTTATTCGGATTATATTGTCCTTTTTTGTCACCTATACTACCATATGGAACAATTGCTTTTGCACCATTTGCAATATTACTGAAACTTCCAGACAACGGAGGTTGTGGACTATCATCTTCTACAATGCTCGGTGCAGATTTACCTTTAAATATTACTTCTTTAAGTTCTGTGCAATCAGCAAATGCATAAGCATCAATAGCAGTAACTGTTTCTGGTATAGTTATACTTTTAAGTGATGTGCACTCAGAAAATGCAAAATCCCCAATAAAAGTAACTTTTTCTGGTATGTTTATACTTTTAAGTCCTCTGCAACAATAAAATAGATTTCTTGGAATAGCCGTAATTTTTTTTGGTAAAGTTATACTTGTAAATCCTTTGCAACCAGCGAACAAACCTTGTTGAATAGAAGTAAATGTGTCTGGTATGTTTATATTTGTAAGCCCTTTACAACGAAAAAATGCATTTTGTCCAATATAAGTCACTGTATCTGGTATATTTATGCTTGTAAGTGCTTCGCAATCACTAAATGCACCTTTACCAATAGAAGTAACTGTTTGGGGTATATTTATGCTTGCAAGTCCTGTGCAACAATCAAATGCGTATTGACCAATAGAAGTAACTGTTTCTGGTATAACTATACTTTTAAGTTCTCTGCATCCTTCAAATGCATTGTCATCTATTTTTGTAACACCAGTTGGTATTACGACTGAAGCTATATTACTGTACTTCATAAAAAACTCACCTATGACTTTAACAGCTACACCGCCTATTTTACTTGGAATAACAATGTCTTTAGGTAATGTATAACTGGTACTGTAACCTGTAATTGTTTGTGTTGCTTTATCAAATGTGAAGTACTTTTCATCTGTTGGTATTGGATTACCTGCTGTAACAGTAATTAATGCATTACTACCTAATAGTATTAAAATACTTAGCACTATTGCTGTCATTTTCTTTAGTTTCATCATTTGTTCCCCTTTTTTTCTATAAATAAATATATTTATCTACATAAAATCCTCATTTTGAAAGTTTTTCATATAAATTATACCATTTATATCAACAGAATTGAACAATATATATATTCCATTTATTTTATCATTAATTTGGTATAACAACCTTGATTTAAAAACAAAAAACAGCTACCAAACGGTAACTGTTATCATTTCTCATATTAAAAATGTGCTATATCTGTTATATATAGATACGTTTTACACGCTTGACTACCGATTCACCCTACAAATATTATCTAAATTCTTCACCGTTTTCATCTAATATTGCTTTTCTGATTACTGCAGTTTGCATATCTTCAATGTTGTATTTACCCTTTATTTCATCTGTTAATAAAGTTGGATTAATATTTTTATCAATTCCAGCCGCCGCCGTTAAGCTTATATTAATTGCATTATCCATGATTTCAATAGAGTTTACAGTCACATCAGGCTTTATATCAATTGTTTTGTTGCCTTTTTTTGTTCTTTTAACAACTTCTATTTTATCTTGTTCTAAAAAATTGTAAAGACAATCATTCAATATTTGCCCACTATATGTTTCGCTTGAAAGTGTAATATTATATAAAGCAGTTTTGATTGCATCGGATTTCTTTTGTTGTACATCCACCTTAGTTACTCTTATATCTGGTGGAAGTGCATTATTAAGCCTGTCCTTTACTTCATCAAAAGACATTTCTTCAATCAATCTTAAATCCATAACTTCGCTTTCGCTTTCATAACCTAAAGAAAGTGGCAATGCAAAAGTTAAGTAGATATGTGGATTAAACCCCTCTGTATACCATACTGGAAGTTCAGCACGTTTTAATGCACGTTGCATACAACGTGTTATATCCAAATGAGATATATATTTTGCCCGACTTAATTTATTATAAAAAACTCTTATATCCATAAATTTGACCATTGAACCGGAGGCAGTTTGCTTTTTTTCCTCTGTTGACGGTATTACAACATCATTCTCTTTTAATTCATTTTTATTCAAAACAAGCACCTCCTAAAAGTTTGTTTGCACCACAATTCGAACAGTTTTGTCGACAGTTTTTTGTAGTTGTTGACTCTACGGCTTTTTTGTGCTCGCTTTGCAAAAACTTTTCACTAATGCAGTAGTCAAGGTGGCTCCAAGGTAAAACTTCATCATAACTATATCTACGGTTTGCATAAAATACAGGGTCAATTCCACAATCTTCAAACGCTTTCATCCATTTATCATAACGGAAGTATTCGCCCCAACTGTCAAAGTAACATCCATCCTCATATGCTTTTAGCATAACTTTGCCTAATCTTCTATCACCTTTTGCAAAAACAGCCTCTAATACTGATGTTCTTGAGTCATGATATTTTACATTTATCTTTTTAGATGAAATTGATGCAACAAGATGTTTTTGCTTTTGGTCTATCATTTCTAGCGTATCCTGTGGCTCATATTGGAATGGTGTGAATGGTTTCGGTACAAAAGTAGAAACAGATACTGTTACCTGTACTCCTTTTCCTTTTGGACGATTTGGCATTTGATAAAATGAATCTATTATCTTTTGTGCAAGCTCAATAATACCCTTAATATCGTCAAGAGTTTCGGTTGGAAGCCCTAGCATAAAGTATAATTTTACTGAAGTATATCCACCTGCAAATGCAATTGCACATGAATTTAAAACATCACTTTCCAACACATTTTTATTAATTACATCACGCAAACGTTGAGTTCCTGCTTCTGGTGCGAATGTAAGTCCACTTTTACGTACACTTTTAATTTTTTCTAATAGTTCTTCCGAGAAGTTGTCCACTCTTAAAGATGGAAGTGATAAGCTTACTTTGTTTTCATTTGTATAATCTATTACTCCTGTTAAAAGCTCCTCAAGTTTTGAATAGTCACTAGTACTTAGAGAAGATAATGATATTTCCTCATATCCAGTAGTTTCGCACAAGCTTTTACCATGCTCAATTAATGTATCACTGCCTTTTTCACGAAATGGTCTATAAATAAAGCCTGCTTGGCAGAACCTACATCCTCTAATACAACCACGCAAAACTTCTACAATAGCTCTATCATGTATTGTCCCAATAAAAGGCACAATAAAATTCTTAGGATAGTATACCTTGTCAAAATCTTTTATAATGCGTTTTGTCACCTTTTGTGGCGCACCATGGGTTGCTGTAATGGCTTTTACTGTGTTATCTTCATTATAAGTAACCTCATAAAGTGATGGTACATATACACCACCAATTTGTGCGGCTTTTATAAGAAATTCTTCTTTTGTATCATTTGCTTTAACACTTGCTTTGTAAAGGTCAACTAATTCTAGTATAACTTTCTCGCCCTCTCCTAGCATGAATAAATCAATAAAATCAACCAATGGTTCAGGGTTACACGCACAAGGTCCACCTGCAACAACAAGATTTTTAAGTCCTTTACGCTCACTGCATTTTAGCGGTATATTGCCAAGTTTAAGCATGTTTAGTATGTTGTTATAAGATAGTTCATATTGCAATGTGAATGCTATAATATCAAAATCAGATATTGGCTCTAAACTTTCGAGCCCATATAGAGGTATATTATTTTTCTTCATTGCCTCTTCCATATCAAATAAAGGTGCAAATACTCTTTCGCACCATGTGTCATCACGCTCATTCAATAGAGAATATAATATTTTAATACCAAGATGTGACATACCTACTTCATAGGTATCTGGGAAACAAAATGCAAACCTTACATCAACGTTTTCTTTATCTTTTATTACACTGTTTAATTCGCCGCCAATGTATCTAGCAGGCTTTTGAACATCAAGTAATACCTTATCTAATTTATCTTTTAGTGAATTTAACATGAGTTACTCCTTTAATATATTATTATGATTAGTATACCACACACAATAAAAAAATGCGAGTAAAAACCCACAACGAATTTGTTGTGGGTTATGTGCGCATAAAGGGTGATTTTGTACAAAACAGTTAGTAGTAATATTGATTAAATATTGTAATTTTGCACAAAGTGTGGTACGATTAGGAACACTTCATGTTAAGGTGAAATGGGAAGTGGGATGAAAATGTAATTTATATTGTGGGGTGGAAATATGACGTTCTCAAGTGGAGCTTGCATACTTTTATTTGTAATCGAATTGATAGGCAGTATTACTATTACTAGCATTGGCATATTTTGCATTAATACCACCAATTATCCTGTAAGTTTTTGGTCTGGTGAAACAATCCCAAATGAAAGCATAACGGATATTAATGCTTTTAATAAGGCAAATGCCAAAATGTACTATATTTTTTCAATTCCTTTTTGGTTGAGTTGTGTGTTAATATTTGTAAATGCAAGCATATCAATAGCATTGATAATTTTAGATTGTACAGTAGGGCTAATATTTTTGATATGTTGGCGGTATAGACTCCTTAAAAAATTCAAAGTCTAAGCGAATAATCATAATCAAAGTTGAAGCCAATTCCCCATTATCACATATAATACGTCATTATAAACCAATATTTATATCTGTAGGGAACGAGGAAATCCATTACTTGGCTTGCACATCAACTATCCAAACGGAGCACCTGAATTCAAAAAATTTGGAGGAATAAAAATGAGTACTGTTGTACAATCAAATACACCAGAGGACAACCGATTTATAACAATCAGCGATTTTAACGATTGTATGATTCGTGGCGGCGAAGTTGAATTTGTTTGGAGGAATACAATATTTAATATTAGTCATACTGCAAACAATATTAGCATTAGTGAAGCATATAAGCAAGAAACTGAGAGTCTTTGTGACATACCCGATGAAGTGCTTGAATATATTGTTTGTGGCGATCGTCTGCGAGATATTATTACGCAGGTTGGGGTTATATATCATACAATTTAATACGTTCTTATTTTTAATAAATTACATATTACCCCATATAATACGTCATTATAAATCAATATCTTTACGGAACGACCTCCGTGTCGTTCCGCATAATAAAGGTGATTTAAATAATAACGGTTTGATATTTGATAAAGAAATAATTTGCATTGATGCTATATAATAATTATACATTTATCACCATACCCCCACAATAAATTGTGGGGGTATACTCATGCTGTTTTACATAATGCTTTTGGTTGGTTTAATTTCACTAGTGCAGTTAGCATTAAATATATTGTTAGTACAATCAATGTGAAGAATGTGTATGTTACACAAACAATTTAATTAAGAACACAGCACTAGATATAATCACTGCACCAACTGCTGATAATAATATTCCTTTTAAAAAACCTATAAAATGATACATATAATCTTTATATGCACTGTGTCCCTTAGTGCCAGGTAATATCATAAAATTAGGATTAATTGTACTAAATATTAACCAATCAAAAATAATTAAATCAAAAGTATTAAGCACCATAAAAACAATAAAGACATGCAAAAATAATATTAAATAAGATATATTATTATTTTCATATGTAATAAAAGTAGAAAAAATTAGATAAATAAATACTAATATCGTCATAGGAAGAGCCATTAGTAAAAATCCTTTTTTCTCTTTTTTTGTTTGCTTTTCAACACTATTAACAATTTGCTTAGGATAACTCTTCATTTCAAACCTTGGATTAACTTTTAGTATTATGCAAATCCAACCACATATAATAATCGTAATTATTATACCATCTAATAAAGCTTTACTAAATACCATCAAACGCACACCCATTCTATTAAAATATTACAAATACTGCTGGTTAGTTGTAGCTAACTATATCATTTAGTTTACCACTGCTAACCTATTTTGTCAATATATATTAATAAAAATTAATATAATTACACTTACCCCCACAATAAATTGTGGGGGTATACTCATGCTGTTTTACATAATGCTTTTGGTTGGTTTAATTTCACTAGTGCAGTTAGCATTAAATATATTGTTAGTACAATCAATGTGAAGCTGTGACTTGATGTAAAGAATGTGTATACACTTGCAAATAACATTGCAAAAACGCAGGTTAAATCAATTATTGTGCAAACCATTTCAGTGGCTCTTATTGATATAAACCTTAATAATGTTATTTCAAGCAACTTGCCCCCGTCGAAACTTTTTAGAGGAAGTAAATTAAATATTCCAATAATAAGATGTGTTACAGCAAATATGCTGGTTTGTGATATGCTGTCAGTTGTTGAGCATAAAAGAGCAAAAACAATAAAATTTGCTCCACTTCCAGCTAATTGAACCAACACTTCCTTTGTATAGTTAAGTTCCGCAATAGGTTTTGTTAACCTTATACCTGTAACCTCAAAATCTAGTGCTAATGGCTTATATCCCACTAAAAAGAACATGATTATATGCCCTAATTCATGTATAAAACACGCTAACAACCCCAAAACTGCAATTCCAGATTTATCTACAAGTAAAAATATTGTTACCAATGCAACAAACATAAACTTAATATGTATTTGAACGCCAAATAGCC
>DAMDCT010000050.1:0-728 GCA_032091455.1 Oscillospiraceae bacterium
GCACAGCTAACAGAGTTACTAGTTATTCCATCATTAAAGGTAGTTCTTAGATAAAATTCAGATGATATATTAAGCGCCGAAATATTCGTTACAGTTATAGCATTCACATAAATATTCACATGTGAATTAGATGGATTTCTTAATGCTACTAAGGCATGCTGATCTTTACCCGTTAATGTTGGGGTTTGACCAATAAAATAATCTCCTTTTTCTGATTGATACAGAGGATAGGGTACGGATACTTCCTTCTTAATTGTCCTATTAAGATAAAGCATTTAATCACCTACATAAAATAAATTAAAGATAATAAATATCCCTATATATTATATATTTGTTTAACACAATATGTGATAAACGTTTAATCGTCGTTACCTTTCGTCAATTAATTGAATCCACATCTGCAAATAATTCGCAATGAAAGTGCTTATGCTACTTCTCTTTGCATATATGACTATTTCCTACATATTAGCGACATAAAGCCAATATGTTATATAAATTTAAAATGCATTCTGATATGACGTTGTCACCTTAACCAAAACAGATCAAACCAAAATCGAACAAATACAGGTACAATTAGTTTTTTCATTATAAGTAAATATGTTTGAATAACCTGTCCTAATATTATTTAAAATATTCAATGAAACTACTTAACTGCTTGCCTCATTTCTAAGGGTATTTTGAATATTTAACTTATTTATGGCAATAGTAATTATGGGGGCGTGATATAA
>DAMDCT010000050.1:738-2519 GCA_032091455.1 Oscillospiraceae bacterium
GAATGGAAATGCAGAACTTTTAAATTTTATCTATCAAAACTCACAAATGGGTGTAGATACAGTAAATCAACTGATAGGAATTGTCGAAGATGAACATTTTAAAAAGCACTTGCAATCTCAGTTAAATGAATACCGAGAAATTAATAATACCTCAGAATCACTTCTAAATAAAAATGGTTATGACGAAAAAGGTATCAGTAAGTTCTCAAAAATCAAAACGTACATGATGATTAATATGCAAACAATGACTAACAAAACACCATCACATATTTCAGAAATGCTAATAATAGGAAGTAATATGGGTGTAATAGATGCAGTTAAAAACCTGAAGAAATATAGCAATGCTGAAAGTGATATTCTTGCTCTTATGAAAAAGTTATTACAGTTTGAAGAAAACAATATTCAACAAATTAAAAATTTTCTATAATTATGTTAACCACTCAGAAAAGAGTGGTTATTCTTATTCCATTTCTAATTAGCATTCTCATTGATACTTTTTTTCAAGTATTAGATATTTTCAAAAATATTTTATATTTCTCAGCATATTCTAAAATATATACTTATTTTTGAGGTGATTATAATGTGTCCAAATGAACTGACTGCAGCTGTAAACGCTTTAGGTATATTTATAGCAAATCAGCTAACACCTGAGCAACAGATATTAATAGCATCAATTCTTATTCAGCTTGGAACTACCATACAATATATAATTGTACGAAATGGATTATGCTCGACAACAGTTCAACAGGATATTAATTATGTCCTTGAAAGTGTCTCTACATAATTAGTTGAATTTCCTTTTAGGTTCTCAAAAAGCCGTGATATGACAGCTGTTTTTGATTATGCCGATATTTTAGCATAAAGCCACATCTTCAATGGGTCTTAGAATTCCAAGAGATATTTCTATTGTCGGATTTGATGGTATTGAAATGTCAGAGTATTATAAACCATCACTAGATACGGTTTATCAACCAGCGGTTGAGATGACTGTTTCAAGGATAAAATTGTAGGTAGGTTAGATTATTTTCTTTCCTACCCTATTTTTATTTTCAAGTGTAGTTATATAAAATATTTAATACCAAATCAATTTGCAATTTAGTATTAATAAAATACGCTAACTGCCGATAATGCATGTAGATATTATTTATAATGGGGGTTAAGAGCGTTGGTAATTAGACATAATTTGTCATCAATTAATAATCAACTTAATTCAATAACGAGAAGCCAATCCAAATCTACAGAAAAACTAGCGAGTGGATTTCGTGTGAATCGAGCAGCCGATGATGCAGCTGGCTTAACAATAAGTGAAAAGATGCGTTCACAGATACGTGGACTTGATTGGGCACAAAGAAACGCAATGGATGGAATATCACTAATACAAGTTGCAGAAGGAGCTTTAAATGAAGTTCATAGTTGTTTGCAACGGGTAAAAGAACTTTCTACACAGGCTGCCAATGGTACTTACATGAACGATGATAAGAAAAACATACAAAGTGAAATAGATTCTCTATTAGGAGAAATAGATCATATTGCAAATTATACTAGTTATAATAATATTAAACTTTTAGATGGATCTTGCGCATCTACATCAATATCTCAAGCTGATAAACAAAAATTCACAAGCTGGCTCAACGGTTCATGGCTTAATGATGCTGGAAAAAAAATTGAGCATACAACTGGTTGGAAACTAGTTGCTAATACAAAACTTTCAGTGTCATTTGAAAGTATTAATGGAAATGCTGTTGCTCAAATGTCTGGCTGGTATTTGGGAAGCGACCTTA
>DAMDCT010000050.1:2529-3515 GCA_032091455.1 Oscillospiraceae bacterium
TAAGCTAACTGTTAATACGAATTATATGAAGTCTGATGCTGTCTATCAAGGAACAGATGGACCAACACTTGGGGGAATATCTTCAGACCGCTTAATCACTCATGAAATGGTGCATGGATATATGTTTAACAATGTGTCTTCTACTGCAAAACCTCAATCTTGGTTTGTTGAAGGTCTTGCCGAAGCTGTTCATGGTGCAAGTGATATTCGTTTCAGTGAGCCACTTGATGTAGATACTACCACTTTAAAGAGTGATTTTGCGAATTTTGATTTTTCAAATAGTGATGGAAAACCCGAAAACTATACTTTGGGGTACATAGCAACTAGTTATTTATACAACAGTATTGAAAGTAACTCTGCGGGTAGTTTTAAAACAATGCTAGGCGAGATGAATCAGACCGATGAAACATTTGAACAACTTGTTGTCAAATATACTGGTGCTGCTGATTATAGTACTTTCATGACTACAATGAAAACTGAAGCAAACACTGACTTTAAGGCATTCCTACAAAACAAATGTAAAATTGACTTAACCGACGGAAACGCTGACCCATTAGATAATGTTGATTTATCATCATCTAATGTTATTCCAAACTCAGGCTCAGAAGTTGCTCCAACCGCAGAAACCACTATCCTTAAGATTGGAACTACTGACGTAACTGTAAACTGGAAGGATGAGCCATCACAACAAGTTGGAGCAATTGTTTTGCAGATTGGACACACAGCAGATCAAACCTTGAGCATGTCTATTCAAAGTGCTAAAACTGCTGATTTAGCACTTAATAATCTTTCAATAATGTCACAAGATGATGCATCTAAATCCATAAAGTTATGTGAAACAGCAATTAATACAGTTTCAGATATGCGTGGTTCTTTAGGCGCATATCAAAACCGTCTTGAACACACAATCTCAAATGTATCAACTACCATGGAAAACACAGTAAGTGCAGAAAGCAGAATAAGAGATGTCGATATGGCTCGTGAAA
>DAMDCT010000050.1:3547-4906 GCA_032091455.1 Oscillospiraceae bacterium
TGCACAAGCAAACCAAACACCAAATCAAGTATTAGCATTATTAAGATAATTTTCTCCAAAGTAAGTGAAAATTTATTTACGCACTATATTAACAATAAAAATTGCAAAAAGGTATTGACATATTTATTAAAATAGTGTTAAATGAATATACACCGTTGAAATGGAGATAAAGTCAAAAGCGCACTTTCAGAGAGCCTCGTTGCTGAAAAGAGGTAGAAAGCGAATTGACAAATGGACCATAGAGGGCAAAGTGAAAAGCTTTTGGCTTAGTATTCTTTGACGTTAGGCTCACGTTATAGAGCAGAAAATGTGATTGCATTTTCATGAGAGGTTGTTTTTTATAAACAACAATCAAGGTGGTACCGCAGGAACGTATTAATACGCCTGTCCTTGTAGAAATACATAGGATAGGCGTTTTTTGTTTATCCTAAAAATGGAGGTTTATATGAAATACACAATAAAAATGCTTACCTGTCGATGGCGAATGCAATACTAATACAAATAACGAATTTTAGTTGATATATTATAAATTATTATTGAAAGAAGGATTTAATATGAAAAAAATTATTACTATTATATTAAGCTTAACAATTGTATTCACGTTATTCACAGCTTGTGAAAATAAAAGCGAGGCAAACTCATTAAAAGTCGGATTAATTCAGCTTGTTGAACATCCATCATTAGATGAAATTAGAACTTCCTTTACCAATCAAATCACACAAAATGCAAATGATAAAGGTTTAAAAATAGAAATTGACTATCAAAATGCTCAAAATGATATGAGCACAATTAATACTATTTGCCAAAAATTCGTTGCTGATAAAGTTGATTTAATTGTAGCAATTGCAACACCAGCAGCTCAAGGTGCTGCAACAGCAGTACAGGGAACAAATATTCCTGTAATTTTCAGTGCTGTAACTGACCCTGTTGCCGCTGAACTCGTGCAAAACTTAGACACACCAGAGGGAAATATAACAGGAACATCGGATGCAATACCCGTTGAAAAGATTTTTGAATTGGCAAATGAGCTTACACCTAACATCAAAAAATATGGTGTTGTTTATAATTTAGGTGAAATTAATAGTGTTAGTGTAGTTAAACAAGCTAAAAAATACCTTGAAGGCAAAGGATTACAGCTTATTGAAAGCCCTATCACTTCCAGCACAGAAGTGCAAACAGCAACACAAAACCTTACTGGCAAATGTGACGCAATTTTTGTTCCTATAGATAATACAGTTGCCAATGCAATGTCAATACTCGCTGAAAAAGCAATGGCTGCAAAAAAACCAGTATACGCTGCAGCCGATTCTCTTGTTGGTGATGGTGCACTAGCATCAGTAGGTGTAAACTATACTAATT
>DAMDCT010000050.1:4916-6847 GCA_032091455.1 Oscillospiraceae bacterium
CAAGCAACCTGCTGATATGGCATTTAAAGCTATCACAGGCACAGCCATAAAAGAGATTCCAGTGGAAGTGCTTAAAGATAATTCAGTTACAGTAAATAAAGATACTGCTAGTGCAATTGGTGTAGACGTAAGCAAATATGCAAAATAGTTAATTAGAAAGAAGAGAAAATCGATGAGCTTTTTGGTATTACAAGGTGCAGTTGAGCAAGGGCTTATATATGCGTTAGTTTCTTTAGGAATATATATTTCTTATCGAACGTTAGACATTGCAGACCTTACAACAGATGGAACTTTTACTTTAGGTGCGGCTACATCTGCCATATTAACAACATTAGGGCATCCTATTTTAGGTGTTTTTATTGCAATAGTAGCTGGTGTGCTTGCAGGTTTAGCTACAGCAGTTTTACAAACAAGACTTAAAGTGCAACCCATATTAGCAGGCATTATAACAATGACGGCACTTTACTCTATTAACCTCATGGTAATGGGAAACAAACCTAATTTACCACTTTTAAAAAGCAATACTATTTTTTCTATATTGGAAAGATTTTTAGGTGCAAATTATAACAAGATAATTGTAGTGTTTATTATAGTTGTTATTGTATCACTTGCTTTAATTAGTTTTTTCGGTACTCAAATTGGTCTTTCAATCAGAGCTACTGGAGATAATAAAGCTATGATTGCCGCTTCTTCAATTAATCCTGCATTTACTGTAACGGTTGGGCTCTGCATTTCAAACGGTATCGTCGCATTAGCTGGAGCATTACTTGCACAGTATCAAAGATTTTCTGCAAATGATGTTGGTACAGGTATGGTTGTTATCGGTCTTGCAAGCTTAATTATCGGCGAAGTTGTAATTGGCAGGGGTAGCGTTAAACGTTGTATTATAGGCGCTATTATAGGTGCAATTTTATATAGAATTATTATTGCTTTTGCAATGACATCTAATGTCGTTTCAGCGTCTAACTTGAAACTATTTTCCGCTATAATCGTTGCTGCTGCTATCTCCTACCCTACTATAAAATCAGCAATTGCATTTAGGTTGCAAAGAAAGGTAGGAAATAATAATGTTAAAGCTAAATAATATTTCTAAAACCTTCGCTACTGGTACATTAGACGAGAAAAAAGCACTAGAAAACTTTAATCTTACCTTAAATCCAGAAGAGTTCGTAACTATAATTGGAGGAAATGGTGCTGGAAAATCTACATTATTTAATAGCATTGCAGGTTCGTTTTATGTGGATTCCGGAAAAATAACCTTAGATGGGCAAGACATAACTTACAAACCAGAATATAAACGTTCTAAAGAAATAGGACGTATGTTTCAAGATCCATTAAAAGGCACTGCACCTCATATGACAATTGAAGAGAACCTTGCTCTTGCCTATTTACGTGCAAAAAAGGGTGGCAGTTTCACACGTGTTACTGCTAAAGATAGAGAATATTTTAAAGAAAGATTAAGTGGGCTGGGCTTAGGACTTGAGGATAGATTAAAAAGTCAAGTCGGCTTGCTTTCAGGCGGACAAAGGCAAGCATTAACTCTTTTAATGGCAACACTTGAAACCCCGAAATTATTACTTTTAGATGAACATACTGCGGCACTTGACCCATCAACAGGTGAAAAAGTTTTATCCTTAACTGAAAAAATTGTAAAAGAGGAAAAAATAACTTGTATGATGATTACTCATAATATTTCCAGTGCATTAACGCTTGGTACACGAACTATTATGATGGATTCTGGCAAAATAGTTCTTGATATATCAGGCGATGAAAGAGTTGGAATGACAGTGCCTGCTATCTTAGAAAAATTCAAAGAAAACGCAAAAAAAGCTTTAGATAATGATAGAATATTATTAGGATAGAAAAATAACAATATCATTTTTAATGGGTAGACAGCATAATGTTGTCTACCCATTAAAGCAATTTGTGCT
>DAMDCT010000050.1:6857-8636 GCA_032091455.1 Oscillospiraceae bacterium
AATAATGTTGGGTAAACTAATTGCTATGGATTGTATTTTCATTTTTAAAATACTGTCACTTAACGGAGGTTTAACAATGAATAATTTTCACGGTTTAAATAAGAAAAAATCATATTTTGAAGGTTGGTATTTAAAACATCAAAATAAAAACAACACTATTTCTTTTATCCCAGCATTCCACATTAATGAACATGGAATAAAATCAGCTTCTATACAGATTATCACTGATAATCTATCGTATAATATCAACTATCCTATTAAAGGCTTCACTGTATGTGAAAATAAATTCTTTGTTAAAATTGGTGATAATATGTTTTCAAGTGAAGGTATTTTCATAAATATAAAAACTAAAAATTTATCAATATGTGGGGAAATTAAATATGGTTTACTTACATGTCTGAAGTCTGATATTATGGGTCCTTTTCACTTCATTCCAAATATGCAGTGCAACCATGGTATATTAAGTCTTAGACACTCACTTTATGGAAAACTAAATATCAATGGAGAAATATTCAATTTTGATAATGGCATTGGTTATATTGAAAAAGATTGGGGATTCTCTTTTCCAAGTGCTTATATGTGGACTCAATGTAATAATTTTTCTAATAAGGATTGTTGTATCTTTGTTTCAATTGCCAATATTCCATTTTTAGGACTTTCTTTTACAGGATGTATCTGTTGCATCTATTATGGTGGCAGAGAATATCGCCTTGCGACATATAACGGAGTTAAGATCGTAAAATTCAGCAGAAAAGAAGTGATTTTACAGCAAAGTAATTATGTACTAATAATTAATCTTATTGATGGAATATCTCACAATTTATTTGCACCCAAAAAAGGCGAAATGACAAGAGTAATACGTGAAAGCCCATCTTGTAAAGTTAGATATAGGTTTTATTATTTTGGAAATAAACTATTTGATTTGACAAGTGATAAAGCTGGGTTTGAATATTCGGACTCAGGTAATGATGTACATTAACTTATAAGCTATTATTGCATATGTATATCTCATAACCACTATCAATAATACTTTCAGCAGATATATAACTACTCTTTACATTAAGCTTTATTTTACCTTTATTGTGTAATGCCATAAAATAGCTGTTTTTTATTTTTATGTATACAATATCTAAATTAGATTGCTTTAATTCGTTAGGCGTTATTTTTGCATATTCTGTTATGAACATATGAATCACTCCTCTTGATTATTTTATTAATGCAAACTTTTACGTGCACATATGCTAAAAATATTTGAAATGATATTGGACTTGCATATATAATAACATTGTATGCGTAGTAACCGTTAATTTTGCCTTTTTTGTAAACAAAAAAATATACAACGTTTATATCAACTACAAAAATAGTAGACACTTCTGTTTTGAAGTGTCTACTATTTTTAAAGATAACATTAGTAATTATAAAATATTTACTTCATGCCCTTTGAATATCGTTTGTAGTAAAAATATCCGAGTACTGCCCACAAAATTACTAGTATTATGGATGAAGTGCTCAGCATTGCAGGAGAACCTGGTATGATCAATAATCCTATGAATATAAGACTGACTAAAGCCCCTAATGCTGAAGAATATCTAATTAATCCTTTTGATTTCTTAAATCCGATATAACATACATAAAAATAAGATACTGCCGCTAATAAAGATGACATATCAACAATATAAATAATTACTTCTCTACCAAGCCAAGGTGCTATCAAACTGGTAATCGTTACAAATCTAACGCCGTTACTAAATACCCCATTATCATTTATCTTTTCATATT
>DAMDCT010000050.1:8646-19806 GCA_032091455.1 Oscillospiraceae bacterium
CCAATCAGCTTACTACTACCTAGCATGAACCCATTAATACCACCAGAAACTGCACCTATTAGTGATATTATTAACAATATAAACCCTATATATCCGATATTATCCATCACAGCAGTTCCTAAAGCCCATTGTTCCAATAATGCTTTATCTGGCGTATATACAAGACCAGTTATAGTGTTTAGCAGATTATAAAAAAGCATTCCGGAAAATATCGCTAATATTGCAATTCTTGTCGCCTTTGACGGTTTAAAACTCAATTCAGTTGATACTTGAGGTATAATATCAAAACCAACAAACAAGAATGGAACTATAGCAAAAACTTTTGCCACTTCAGCAATATTGAACTTATAATTATTAATATAAGTATCCATAAGCAAACTATGGTCTGTATTAAAAAACATAAAAGCAAAGACAATAATTACATTTACCACCATGAGCAGAATCATTATATTCTGTACTCTAGAACTGAGCTTTAAGCCTTTAGTGTTGATATAAGCAAATATGAGAATTATTACGCTTGCAATAAGGACTTCTGATAAATACACAGGATAACCAGCTACATTATATAAATATATAAAATCTATACCATCGCCAAACAACTTTTTAAGTACCAGTACGAATGCTGTAGCATTAAGTGGCACCATACTTATATAACATAAGGTTAATGACCATCCAACTACAAATCCATTAGCCTTTCCCATGTTTTTGTAGGTATATGAAAATTCACCACCGTCTTCATGATGCTTTTGCATCATAATATGGTATCCTTTTTGTATAAAAACAATAGCAAGGCCACCAAGTATAAACCCGATGGCCGTGCTAACAATGCCACTTTCATGCAAAAACTTTGAACCAGGCAGGGTGAATGAACCCCATCCTATGATAGACCCTAATGCTAATGCTAAAATGTCTATTCTGTTCAGCTTTTTTCTCATAAAAGTTAACCTCTACTTAAAATTATATTCTGTTACTATCTTATTTCTTTTAGTTACTTGATCTTGAAAATATTCATAACAGCAAATTCCTAAATAAGAACCTGAGATATTATATACATTATCATATCCTAGATTTTGCAATGCCATTACTGCATTATAACTTCTTTGGCTTGAACGACAATGTAGATATACAGGTTTGTCTTTTGGAATTTCAGTTAATCTTCCTCTAATTTCGCTTAACGGAATATTAACTGCATTAATTAGATGTCCTGCTGCATATTCATGTTTTTCTCTAACATCCACGATAAATTCATCTTTTTCTACCAATTCTCTAACCTTAGTTACTGGAACTTGTTTAAATCTACCGTACAAAAGGTTAAGTGAAACTAAAGCTGCAAAATTAACAACATCTTTAGCTGTTCCAAATAAAGGAGCATAACATAATTCTAATTCCTTTAAGTCTTCTAATGTTCCGCCCATTGTAATCATTGTAGCAATAATATCTATTCTCTTATCAACATTTCCTTTACCTATTGCTTGAGCTCCAAGTATTCTACCTGTTGGATTTTCATAAATTAATTTAAAGTGCATTGGGTTACTTTCTGGCATTAGTCCAACTTTATCCCCTGGAATGATATATACAAAATCATATGAAATTCCTGCTTGTTTAGCAGCCTTTTCATTTAGACCTGTACATGCAGCACCTAAATCAAATATTTGAACTACTGAAGATCCGATTACGCCTTTGTTGTTGTGAGGAATGCCATACATATGGTCTGCTGCTGCTCTAGCTTGTCTTTGCGCAGGTCCTGCAAGTGCTAGTCTTGATGGTTTTTGCTCTAAACGGTTATAAACTTCAATTGCATCACCAACAGCATAAATGTTTTTATCACTTGTCACATAGTTATGGTCAACCTTAATTCCACCAGTTACACCAATCTCAAGTTCTGCATCTTTTGCCAAACTGGTCTCAGGTTTAACACCAATTGCCATTACTACTGCTTTTGCAGGTATTTTCTTACCTGACTGTAGTTCTACAGAGTCTTGATTTATTTTCTTAACGCCATCACTTAAAATAAGATTAATACCCTTATCCATCATTTCTTTATGAAGTATTTGAGCCATATCATAATCAAAAGGATTCATTATTTGATCAAGCGCTTCAATAAGACTAACATTTTTGCCAGCTAAACGTAGATTTTCTGCTACTTCTACTCCTATGAAACCGCCACCAATTACTGCTATATCCTCAATATTGTTTTCAATGATATTAGTATTAAGTTTCTTTATATCGACTACATTTCTTACAGTAAATACATTAGAACCAGTTATTCCTTCAATACTGTTTGGAAGAATTGGACTTGCACCCGGTGATAAAACAAGTTTATCATAGGCTTCTTCGTACTCTTCACCTGTAAGAAGATTTTTAACCACAATTTTCTTCTCTTCTTTTTTTATTTTCATTACTTCACTATTAACTCTAGCTTCAATGTTATATTGCTTTTTAAACTGTGCTGGGCACATTAACACTAAATCATCACTATTTTCTACCATTCCGCTTAAATGGAAAGGTAGTGCACAGTTGGAGAAAGACACATGTGGACCTCTATCAAACATAATTACTTCTGCTGATTCATCGATTCTTCTTGCTCTTGCCGCAACTGATGCACCGCCAGCTACCCCACCGATAATTAAAATTCTTTTGCTCATAATATTAACTCCTCACTTTTTTTAAAGCCTAGCAGTTATTGCACTTCTAAGTTTTTATATTTACGTTAATTAAATTAGCATGATTTGCGCCATTTTTTTGCGCATATATTACCTATGATACCACCTACAACCATGAATATCAAGAAAATCCAACCTGATAGTGAAAAGTTTGCAATCGGAGTATATAATGCTCCAACATTACAACCATTTGCAAGTCTAGTACCAACGCCCATTGTCATTCCACCTAGTGCAAATAATAATACTTCTCTACCTGTTATATGCATTTCAGACATAAATGTCTTTTTGAATTTGCCTGCTGTTAATAGATAAATTGCAGTACCAACTAGAATACCAAAGTTTTGTACTGAAACACCATGTTCAAAGAAAGGTAATGCGAAAACTTTTGCTGGCATATGTGTAAATGATGCTAATGATTCTGGTGAAATACCAAATAACATTAATACTTTACCAAACCAAATACCATATGGAGTTGATGCTCCCCATCCAGCTTTAGTAACGCCCATCAATAATGCAAATAATATGCTTATTACAACTGCGCCCTGTACTAATGTCCAAGGTTTAACAAATATTCTATTATAGTTTGTCTCACTTAGTAGCTTGTAATCCTTACTATCGTAAGTTTCAACTTGATCTTGCTCTTTTTCTGTTGGGTGATTAACATAAGTATTTTTTTCTTTTCGTTTTTTCTCATAACGATTAGCGATAAATACAACTATTCCACAGAAAATTGCTGTTAATACTAATGCACCTAGGTATCCGCCAAGACCATCCCATTTGAAAAGATCTGGCAAAAATACACCACCATATAGTTTTTCACCCACTGGTGAAGTAAACCATGACTTTGTAACCCAAGTAGCAGTGTTTTGTATTGGGAATGCTACGAATATACCTAAGCCAAAGAATATCAATGTAATAAGTGCTCTAGGTAAACCTGTTACAAGATCAGTAAGTACACCTGATGCACAACATGATGAAAATGCCATACCAAATCCGAATAATATACCACCTGCAAGTAGTCCTAAGTTAATTGGATTTACCCATAGGTCATAGCTAGCTGCGTCTGCTTTAAATAAGAAAGCAGTAGTTCCTAAACATGTGATAAAGAATAGTATCATAAGTGTTCTCATTAATTTAGTTGAACCAGTGTTATATGCACGGTTAATACTACCTGCAAATCCTGTGTAAGCTCTAGTCAAAGCATAACCAAGTCCTGCGCCTACTAAAAGTCTAAAAAATAAATCGCTTGATTTTAGAAGTGTTGCACCAAGTACAAGAACTAATAAAATTCCTATGAATCCTATAATTTGCTCTGTTTTTTTCATTTTTCTATCTCCCTTATTAATTATTGTTTCATATCGTGATTATTTCTAAACACACGATTTAACTAAAACGTTATTTTAATTAACAAACTTTATGAAAAACTAAATTCTATATTTGCGGAAATTTAATTTTTGCAAATATGTTTGTTAATTATTTGTCAATATTATATCATATATAATTTGTATTTAACACAAAGATAATGTTATCTATCATAGCATTTTGTTTTAGCTACCCAATAAATTATTTAATTTAATAAATGTATTTACTTCTGTACAATATATTAGTAAAATAGAATAAGAGCAAAAAATCTTTAATTTTAGGATGTGAATACATGAATCTTGAATATCTTCAATCTTTCTATATGACCGTAAAATATAATAGTATTTCAAAAGCTGCTGAAATACTTCATCTTACTCAACCAGGACTAAGTGGTCAGCTCAAAAGCTTAGAAAACAAATTAGGAGTAAGTCTTTTAAACCGAAGTAACAAAGGTGTTGAGTTAACCGAAGAAGGAAAAGTAGTATTCGATTATGCAGACACTTTACTTTCTATTCAAAACAATATTAAAACCGATTTAATAAATTTGCATGAAAAACGACCAAAGCTAATGATTGGCTCTTGTAAAAGTGTAGGAGAATACGCTCTTCCATGTAGTATTTTTACTTTTAAGCATCTACATAATGAAGTAGATATTCAAATGGACACAAGTAACTCGACCGAAGTCGTCCAAAAGCTGCAAGAACATGCCATAAACGTTGGGATTATACAATATAATCCCAAAATAGATGAAATAATTACTCAACCAATCATTTCTGATGAACTTCTTTTAGTTGGAAATATCGATAGTTCTCCTAAAAGAATTTCTATAGAAGAGTTGAAACAAGTTCCACTAATTTTACGAGAAATTCATTCTGGAACTCGATATGTTCTTGAAAAATCATTAAAAGAAAAGGGATTGCGTATAGATGATTTAAACGTGATCTATTCTTTAAATTCTCCAGAAGCAATTAAGTCATCTATTCTTTCTGGAAAAGGTTTCTCGTTTCTACCAAAATTAACACTTGCTCAAGAATTAAAAAAGCAATCCATTCAAGTAGTTCAAATAGATGGTTTAAAGACTTCATTTGACTATTATGTAGCTTCAAGAAAACAATATGTCTTTTCTGAATATGAACAGATGTTTGTTGATTTTATAAACTCCAACAAAAGAGGCTTTTGTTAGAGAAAGAGACTATATATGATAGCCATAAAAATTGCTATCATATATAGTCTCTTTTTTATATTAAATAAAAAATTTAACTAAAATCTTAACTCCTAGCCATGTGCCTAATATGGCAAAAAAGCCAAATACCCAAGCGTGTAATGAAAATGATGGAATTCCACTAAAAAAAGCTCCTATGTTACAGCCAACAGCAAGCCTTGTCCCATATCCCATCATAATTCCACCTATAAGTGCAAGAAAAAACTGCTTTTTACTCTTTATTTTCTTCCATTTGAATTGGGAAGCTAATAGCGTTGCGGCTAAAGAACCTATAATAACGCCAATATTTAAAATCGTATATTGATTAAAAAATACATTTTGTTGCGCAATAATAGGGCCGTAATAAGATTCAAAATGGCTAAAATATTCCCAACTAAAAGGGTCTAATCCAAACCATTGTAATATACCAACTCCCCATAATAAAAAGCCACTGGTTATTTGCCAGCTCATGCCAACTAAAGCTAGTAATATTACATTCAATATGCCTAGCAAAATCCCACCTACCCAATAAGGCCAAGGTTTTTTAAGAAATTTTATAATAGACTTCTTCATATATATCTCCTATTTTTCTTTAGGCTTTTGAATATAGACTTCCCACTCTCCTCCACCTAACTCAACAGCCTTTATAGGATAGTTGTTTCCTACTGCCCATTTTTTCATATCAAT
Source organism: Oscillospiraceae bacterium (assembly GCA_032091455.1). Taxonomy (GTDB): domain Bacteria; phylum Bacillota; class Clostridia; order Oscillospirales; family Ruminococcaceae; genus Paludihabitans. Next base: position 14,560 of record DAMDCT010000050.1, read on the forward strand.
AGCCACACAACTATGGTCGGAATGAACAATTAAAATATCTCCTGGTTCCATTATTTTAAATTCCTTCATGGCTCGCAACAAAGGAATTGGGCATAATTCGCTTAAACAATCTAGTTCTCTTACTGCCATATATATTTCTCCATTATAATTATTTTGAATGCCTGTTTTCGTATTGTAATGCTAATTTGTATAAAATCATTAATACTATTATTTGAGCTATAACAACTATTTTCAAGTCAAGATATTCAGAAAAGTAAATTGTTTTTGCATCTTTAATAAAATTCTCATACCAAAAAGAATAGTTTTTAGCACCAAGTAAAGTTCCTATTATAAAACCAACAAGTACTACCAAGTGCAAAGCATGTCCTTCACCAATTCTCATTAATACACCCGAAGCGCATCCCCCTGCTAAAACCATACCTATTCCGAATATAAATGCGCCAATAATTACATGAATACCGACAGAACTAACAGCACCTGGAATTAAATCATAGTTAGAACCTTTGCTATGAATATATCTTGATTGGATTATAGCAAAACCAATCGTACTCACAATCATTGCTAATATCATGCCTCTTAACACTTTGGTGTTTCCGGTAATGAATGGATCTCTAAATGCTGCTGTGAAACAAAATCGTGAGTATCTTAAAACAATTCCGATTATAATACCTACACTTAAGCACACAGCGTATGTATATTGCTTTTGCCAAAGAACAATACTTAGTATCAATGCAATCAATAGCAATATAACTCCAAAATAAGTCTGGGGCTTTTCCTTTTTCACTTGTGCCTGCCGCATTTCAATTAATGCATCTATTTCATTTGGCAAAATATCATCATCCCTCTAATCTGTTTTAATAATTTTTTTATTACTATTTATTATACCCTATATCACAATAGTAAACAATGGTTTTCGACATTGAAATCAGCACGCTATTGTTTTAAGAAAAAACAATGACATTATTCTATAAGCCCACGCTTATTTTAGTTATAATATATTAATTTCAAAAAAACCACGGTTTAAGTCGTTACTAAACCGTGGTTTTTTATCTATATAATATATTTGCACTATTATTTTCTTGCTAAATTAAAACTTAGTTTACCATCAACTTTCTCAAACAGCCTTAATTTACTCTTTGAAGATGCTAATTTCTTATCCTTCACTAAGCCATCTGTTCTAAATACTGACAACATAATGCCAACTAAAAACATGTTAATGGCAGTTGAAGTTCCCATACTAGCAAATGCATGAAAGTAAAGCTGTGGGAATATATTAAATCCAAAATTAGCTACTAAATAAATAATGACTTGAGTTGTAAATGTAATTGTTACCGCAGTAGCTACAAGTTTTCCTAGAATACATTTTTGATTTTTGCACAGTACAAATAATCTAACAATAAAAGCCATCAAAATTACCATTACTAATATAAAAGGAATCCACCCATAATTATTTATTAAATAACTTACAGAAAACTGAGGAAATAAAAGAGCTCGTGAAGTAAAATCATTAATAAAAACATCACTGTGTCCAATTAATTTAGCATTTGGAATTACATCTCTAATGAACGCTTCTAAAACATTTGTCATAGAAGGTGAACTTCTTTTATCAAATATAATTTGACAATCTCTTAATTTACTATACCTAACTATAAAAGTGAATATAACAGGAAGGTAAAAGCACAAGCATCCAATCCATTTATTAATGCAAAACCAATCTTTTACTATTGCAATTGTCATTAATATAAAACAAGCAACAGCAAATATAAATAAATCAGAAATGCGTGCCATTTTCCCTATCGCAACAGAGATAACAACACATATAGCAATGCCTATGTACCCTTTATTTCTTAATTTGTAAATAATCCCTGCAAAAGATATAGGCAATAAGAAGAAAATAATCGAACCTGCTGAATATGTTATATTAAAACTAGTTGATTTCATAAGCGACACAATAGCTGCAACCGTTACTAATGAGAATATTGTTATAGGATATTTTCCAAATATTGTATAATCCATAAAATAAGCCACTATCATAAGCACCACGCCAATAGCTGTAGCAATTAATCTACCCTTAAATAGGTAAATTAGTTTGTATTTAAGGTCTTGACTAGCATTTGTATCGTTTGAAATATCATTAATAACCAATAATCTTATTGCTATGCCAAGCGTTATAATTATCAATGTCAAAATAATGATGCTCCATTCAGGTTTTGGTCTATGTGTACGGTCAAGCTGTGTTCCAACTAAAACAGGGTCACCCATTTCAGCAATTGCCTTATTTGTTGCAGTTTCTTCATCTATGCCTTGTGAGAGGAATGCAGTTTTTTGATCAATAATATGATTTTCTAATTCTTCACCAATAACTTCATGAGCCTTTTTCCAACGTATCTGCTCACAAACAGAATTGATATACCCTTTTATTTTATCAACCTCTTGCAAAACAAGCGCCTCCCCCTAGAACTTGGTTAACTGCTTTAGTGTATACTTTCCACTCTACTTCTTTTGCAACAAGCAATCCTTTGCCTTTTTTAGTTAGACGATAATACTTTCTCACCCTTGCACTGTCTGCATTTTCGTCGTAGGATGTAACCATTCCTTTTTGTTCAAGTTTATGAAGTAGTGGATAAAGCGTTCCAGCCTTTAAAGAAAACGTATCATCTGATTGTTTTGATAATTCCTCAATCATTTGATAACCATACTTATCCCCACCATCAAGCAACTTCAAAACCAACATAGTTGTACTTCCTGTGAGTAAACTCTTATCAATTGGCATACATTCATCTCCTTCTAATATATCGACCATCTATATTTACATTATATAGATGGTCGATATATTTGTCAAGTGATTCAAGGAAAATATTTGTATTTATATTGCATTTAACTTTAATATAATAATTAAAAGATTAAGGATTGAACCCTGTAAAAACAGAATTCAATCCTTGAATTGTTTATTATATTATATTTCTATAGCCCTTTTAACTCATTATAAACTTGAGCAATCTTATCCCAAGTGAGTGCATTTACAATTCCATTTGGATTTAGTCCATATTTCTTTTGAAAAGCAATTACAGCACTTCTTGTTACATCTCCAAAGTAGCCTGTTACTGATGTTTTAGGAATACTCATATCACTATCAGCAATTAGCCTTAAGTATGTCTGCAAGTCATTTACATTTCTATCTCTCATACCTTTTTCTAAGTTATATCCAGGATATAATTCTGCTTTTTCTCCCTCATATCCAGCAGGTAAAGCATTTACTAATTCAAGATATATACTATTCATTTTGTTCCATGTTCTTCTTCCCACCATTCCATCCGGTGGCAAACCATATGATTTTTGAAATGCTGTCACTGATTGCTTCGTTTTAGGTCCGTAATAACCGTCAATATCTACTAATGGAATTAGTTCATTAAAATATCCAATTACATTTAAATAATATTGTATTACTTTTACTTGATCTCCAGTCATGCCTTCACTTACTATTACTGGATAGACTCTTTCTACCTCCTCAAGTTTAATTCCTTCAGAAGATAGTTCAGATAACTGCTTTACGCCATTATATAAATTTTTAATTTTATACCAAGTTGCTTTACCTACAATTCCATCTGGTGTAAGATTAAAAACTCCTTGAAAATCTTTAACTGCTTTTTCTGTATCATCCCTAAAATCACCATTAACTTGATTTATTTTTGAAATTGCAGGATAATTTTTTCTAATTCTATTAAGCTGTGCTTGAATAATTTTCACTTCATTACTAGACATACCCAATTTTAAAGGAGTACCGGGGTATGATTCTTCAATATTCCTAACTGGTGCATTTGGCACTATATTAATATCATTTCCATAATAATTTTGCAAAATTGCATATGGAGTATAGCCTTGTTTAGCCAAATCGACTGTGCCCCACTGTGATAGTCCATCGCAAGTCGAGGTTGTTCCGTTGCAAAAGGCAGTAAAATACGGTGCTACACTCCCCTGCTTTACAACATAATCATTAAATATTTCATCAACTATTAAGCTTATGTTATCAAAAATATCTCTTCTAGGAACAAATGCTTGATCAAATTGTGTGGTATTTGTGATTTCAAAATCATATCCTTTGCTTTTGTACCACTCAGTGTAAATTCTATTAAGTGCATAAGTTATTATTACATATATATTTGCCCTAAGTGACTCCTCCGGCCATGTTGGATAAATCTCACTTGATGCCACATTTTTTATGTAATCTATAAATCTTACTTGAACATTTTGTGCTTCTTGGTCTGGTTTTCCTAAATGCACTGTGATATATTCAGGAATATATGGCAATACTGCTGATGGCATTATAATCACCTCTTCTACTATAAATTTCTTGGTTGCCTTTCATATGTATCAACTTCTGTTTGTCCTTGTGGTATTACTGCATACGGAACCATATCTGCAATTTGTGTTGAGACAACATCTTGGAACACTTCAACATTATAAAACCTCATATCTGCAAAATTTGGGTGTTTTATATAGATGTCAAAGGCTGAATATGGTTGTTTGACCCCTGGCTGTTGAGATAAAGCTTTCGGAGCCGCTGGAACTGGAATAGTTTGTGTTAATCCTGATGAATCTGTTTTTAAAACAGCAATTACATATCTTCCCTGAGGAAAGTTCTTCCCAATTTCAACTGTTGCATTAGGAACTGGATATGTTCTTCTTGCTGAAAATGCATGTACTTTAATATATCCGGTCATTGGATGCTCTTCTTTATATAACTCATACATATTTTCTACACTAATCGTCATATCTGGCTCAGTTACAACATCTTGTGTTGTCATTGGTGTAGTACGTCGTATTTGGTTTTGTGGCTGTATTTGGTCTTGTCGCTGCATTTGAGTTGGTTGCTGAGTTTGAGTTGGTTGTACCTGTGCTATAACTGGCACAGCTTTATCACTATCTTCTTTGCTATATTGTGAATTTTGAGAACCCTTATGATTTGTTTTATTATCTTCATTTGGCTTAACAGTTTTTGTTTTTGCAACCCTATTATAGTTCATCATTTGATCTTTGTAGTATTTTTTCATTTGTTCTACATTCATCTTGCTATTATCATTTTTAGCCATCTAATTCATCACCTCATAAAAACTTTGCATAATATCCCTACTATTATATGAGAGTAGAGTCATAATGTTTCTGATTTTTATGAGTTTATTTTATTTGGATGAGGTGATGGTACAAAAATTCCTCTAACCTATATTAAATACTAATTTCATTTTAAAT
>DAMDCT010000051.1:0-4901 GCA_032091455.1 Oscillospiraceae bacterium
TATACAAGATATATCAATTGCTTTATTGTACAAATCATATGTCATTATGCTTTGAGCATAAATCATGAATGTTAAAATTATAATAATAACTATACCAGCCGAAAAGCTTATCCATCGTTCGTAAAATGCTGGAACTGCCAGAACCAATACTTCAAATACTAATATAATCGCAATTCCTTTGGTTTTAAATATATTATTTCTAGAATCTCTATTTATCAAAACGAAAGCTACCAAAAAAGCTAATGCCAAGCATGTTATTGGAAACGGCATTAATATTGAAGCCACAGTAAAAAGAAAAATAAATTCTTTTTTGTGTATGGCTTTTATGTTATCCACAAAACCAATTAAACCTTTTTGTGCTAATTTCATCTTACCAATAAAAATATTTTTGAAGTTCTCTTTAATTATTTACACACCCTTTATTGATATGCGAGAATATAACATTTTTCGTAAAATTATACCCTGCATTAACAAAATTCTAATATTAATAGGCGATACGCATGCACATAAAAAGCACAACTAATAATAGTTATGCTTTTTTAATATTAAATTATTTTTTTATTACAACCGCTAGGAATTCACAGTCACAACCATTTGTCGCAATCATACCATGTCCATGACTTGAATCATACATAATAGCGTCGCCCTCTTCTAATACTAATATATGATCCTCCATTCTAACTTTTAGTGTTCCTTTGAGAACAATGTCAAATTCTTGACCATCATGTGTTGACAACAAAATATCTTTATTTTGTTCTTCTTCACAATATGGTGCTGTAACGATAAATGGCTCAGCAAGTTTATTTTTCAGATTATATGCCATATGGCGATAGTTAAAACCTTTTCTTCTACTCATGTTAAGACCATGATTTTTCCTTGTAACTGTAAAAAATGATAGTCTAGGATTTTCACCAGAAAGAAGCTCTACAATATCTACTCCCAGTTTCTCAGCACATTTTTGCAAAAAGGTAAATGAAAAGTCATTTTCTGCATTTTCGCATGCTATATATTCTTGTGTTGACATGCAAAGTTCTGTTGCCATATCTTCTACAGATATTTCAAGTATCTCTCTTAACCCTTTTATCCTTTGAGCTATCTCAATAATCTTACTTTCCATTATTACCTCCATAATTTTTATATAATTAATAATTATTCTATAGCATAGATTATAACACAACTTTCATGTAAAAAAAAGACATAAATAAAATTTTTTAAAACATTTATTTATAGCATTCAAATAATATTTATGATATACTTATTAAATCATATTTTATAAGTAAAAATGGAGGATCGCATGAATAAAATCACATGGAAACCAAGCACACTTTTAGCTCCAATTCCGCCTGTTATGGTTACCTGCGGAACAATGGAATGTTCAAATATAATTACGATTGCATGGACTGGAATTGTGAATACTACCCCACCAATGACATATATATCTGTAAGAAAGCAGCGCCACTCATATGATATTATAAAGGAAAGTGGAGAATTCGTAATAAATTTAACAACAACTGACCTTGTTCGTGCTGCGGATTGTTGTGGAGTTAAATCTGGGGCAAATATAGATAAATTCAAAGAAATGAAACTAACAAAAGCTCCAGTAAGCCAACTTTCATGTCCTTGTATAGAGGAGAGTCCACTTAATGTTGAATGCCGTGTTAAAGATATTATTGAACTTGGCTCACATGATATGTTTTTAGCAGAAATTGTTGCTGTAAATGTTTCTGAAGAGTATATTAATAGTAGTGGTAAGCTTACTCTTGATAAAGCTAATCTTGTTGCATTTGCACATGGAGAATATTTTGAACTTGGAAAAAAAATTGGAACCTTCGGTTTTTCAGTTCAAAAGAAAAAAGCAAATAAGAGTAAAATTAAATCCAAGTACAATAGGAAATAAATAAAATCTCATATAATTTATAAAAAAGGGTTTAAGTAATGATAAATAACATAATTGAAAGAGAAATCACTTCGCTTATAAATAACAAACAACTTTTCAGTAATATAAATGTATTTGAAACTTTGAAATCAACAAATATCACAGCAAAAGAACTAGCAAGCAACGGTGCAAAAAGTGGAACAGTAGTTATTGCAAACGAACAAACTGCCGGAAAAGGCAGGCTTGGAAGGAACTTTTATTCCCCACAAAATTCTGGAATATATATGAGTGTTATATTAAGACTTGATGAAAGTATTGATTGTTCGCTGTTAATAACCTCTGGAGTGTCAGTAGCAGTTTGCCGTGCTATTGAAAATAAATATAATGTTAGCCCTCAAATCAAGTGGGTTAATGACGTTTATATAAATGATAAGAAAATATGTGGTATATTGACCGAAGCTTCAATAAATTTTGAAAACAATAAGCTTGACTATATTATCGTTGGAATTGGCATAAATATTACTACAAATGATTTTCCAACTGAGCTTAAAACTAAGGCTGGATCTCTCCATGAGAGTTTAAGTGAAGATACAATTTCTCGTAACAGTTTAATAGCAGAGGTCTTAAATCAACTTGAGATTGTTTGCAATGACCTTAAAAAAAAGACATTTATTCAAGAATACAAAAACCGTTCATGTGTTTTAGGTTGTGACATTAAAATGATTAATGGTGAAAATCAAGAAATTGCTACTGCGATTGATATTAATGAGTTCGGACATCTTATTGTAAAAACACTTGATGGAAATATTAAAGAACTTAATACAGGTGAAATTAGTATTATTAAAATATAAAAATGACTGGTTGAGAATTAATTTCAGCCAGTCATTTTTTGTGCAACATAGCTTAAAAAATTTTATAAGTTTAGACATTTAACTTATATACTTTTGAAAGCAAGTAATATATAATACTAAGTGTTTTAAGGCAAAGAAAATATGATTTCATAACAAATATACATAAAAAATTAAACGAGGAGATTTAGTATGAACACAATTAAACTAAATGAATGGAAAGTGCTTTGCACTCTTCCCTACCAAGCTGATTTCTCAAAACATATGCAAGAAGGCGTGGAATTACCAAGCCTTACTGAGTGGATGCCTGCAAAGGTACCTGGAAGTGTTTACGAAGACTTACAAAGTGCTGGCTATATTGACGACCCTTACTTTGGAACAAACAGTCTTAACTGTGAGTGGGTAGCTAATCGTTGGTGGATATATAAAACATCATTTGCTGTTACAAGCGATGACCTGAAAGATACTCTTAAATTGGCTTTTAATGGCATTGATTATTCGGCTCAAATATATTTAAATGGTATAAAAATTGGTTACCATGAAGGAATGTATCTTCCTTTTGAAGCAATTATAAATGACTATGTGAAAATTGATGAAGAAAACATACTCGTGTGCATTATAGAACATGCCCCTTTTGCTGATGCACAACCGGGGTATACATCTAAAACTAAATATATGAAAGCACGCTACAATTACAAATGGGACTTTGCAACTAGGCTTGTAAATCTTGGTCTTTATGATGAAGTTATTTTAACTCGCCATTCAATTGCCTCAATTAGTCATACATTTGTAAGACCAATTAAAACTGATAGTGGATTTAACGTTATAGTTGAACTTGAATTAGATGGATACTTTGATGGAGAAGCTAACGTTAATATATTACTCAAGGATGGCGATAACACCGTTGTTTCTTTAGGACAAGTAAATCATATTAAAAAAGGTTACAATAAAATCTGTACAAGTTTTGATGTGGAAAATCCAAAATTATGGTGGCCTAATGGATATGGTGAACAAAATTTATATGACGTAATAACAAGTGTTTCATTTAGCGACAATATTTCTGATGAAAAGAACCACAAGATTGGTTTTAGAACGATTAAGTATACCCATGCTGAGGGACGTGAAGATGCACTTCCATACAACGTAGTAATAAACGACAAAAAGATATATATTAAAGGGACTAACATGGTCCCACTATGTCACCTTAAAGGCAGTATAAGTTATGATAATCTTAATATGGAATTAAAAGCAGCAAAAGATTGTAACATTAACCTATTCAGAATTTGGGGCGGTGGGCATATTGAAAGTGAAGCCTATTATGATTTATGTGATGAATATGGAATTATGATTTGGCAAGAGTTTACAATGTCAAGTTCTGGTTGTGACGATGTTCCTTCAAAGGATAAACATTTCGTTGACATGCTACACAAGGTAGCCGTTTACAATGCTAAGCTAAAAAGAAATCATGTTTCACTTACCTTCTGGACTGGGGGTAATGAATTAACTGATGAGCAATATATGGATAGCGAAGATCATGAAGGACATCCAGCAAGCTTTGAAGATTCAACACTCGCAATGCTTAAAGGGGTAGTGAATACTCTTTCCCCTGATGTTATGATGCTTCCTTCATCTGGTTCTGGTCCAAATGCGCTACTTAAAGTTGGTGACATTGGCAATAACCATGATGTGCATGGACCATGGGGTTATGTTGGGGTGTATGACCACTATGAATTTTATAATAATTCCGATAGTATTGTGCATGGCGAATTTGGTTGTGGAGGTATTAGTAATATTGATACACTGAAACGTTTCCTTGCACCTTGCGATCAAAAACTATTCACATCTCACACAAACAAGGTATGGGCTCATCACAGCGGAGGTTGGGATAGCTATTCTATGCGTGAACGCTTGATGTTTGGCGATTTATATGATATACCTTTTGAGGACTATATTAAAGTAAATCAGTTTGTACAAGCTGAATCATTGAGATACTCACTCGAGGCAAACCGCAGACGCCAATGGAAAAATGTCGGTGAGATGACATGGCAATTTAATGAGCCATGGCCAAATGTTCAGTGTTCTAATGTTGTTGACTATTATGGTGGTAAAAAATTAGCTTACTACTTTATGCGTGATGCTTACGATAGCGTATTGACAAGTCTAAAATATTATAAGTT
>DAMDCT010000051.1:4911-9339 GCA_032091455.1 Oscillospiraceae bacterium
TCATATAATAAATGATAATAAAACTACAGAATATACAATTAGCTACGACATCACAAGCACAAATGGAACAATTCTTTCAAGTGGTTCATTCAACGGTACTGCTGTTGAAGATGTTTCCCAAAAGGTATGTGATATTACTTTGACATTGCCAAATGATATTACTGGTGGATTTATAATAGAACTGACTACTGAATGTGGTAGCTATAAATCATCAAAAGAATACTTGATGCTGATTGCTGACAAGGAAATTAAAATTGAGCTATCAGATGTTGAACAAAAAGCATTATCAGCATATAAAAATCGCAAGTTTACAAATGGAATTGAAAGCTTGCGTGCAGACATACAACCTATTATTGAATACTATGATAAATATTTAAGTACAAACATCTAAACTAATAAATAAAGCTCGCCAAAAGGCGAGCTTTATTTTATATAATATGTTTTAATTTTGGTTTAATCTTTTGTATATATGTCCCTATTAACCGAGTTAATGCTATATCATAAATTACAAAAGTGATATTACCGAGTCCCAACATTACTGGAACTCCGTATTTAGTAAATTCGTTCATTTCATTTAACACTTCACTCATCCCAAACACATTAACAATAACATAATAAGATAATATTATTGCTGCATTGAAAATCACAAGCTTTAATATCCATTCAATAACTCTTAATTTAATTTGTTCAAGACTGCTTTTTAATATTGGATAATAACCTAAAAAAGCTAAGAACAACACAGCCGATTCTTTATTCGCCGATATGAGCAAAGATAATAGCGCAATTACAACGTATGCAAGTAAAGCGGTTCTTTTGTTAAAATCAATTACAAGTGCAATTAATAGAATACCCGCAAGTGCCGGACAGGTATCTTCAGCAAAAGGAAACACTCCCGACAGCAACATAACAACTAAACTAAATGCACTTATTACCCCGCCAAACGCAACCCTTTTTGTTTTATTCATTAAGACCTCACTCCGTGTTTGCAATAATGTTTAATACTTTGTTCAAAATACACTGATAAAGCTATTAGCATCCACCACTACCTAAACAGTCACATAAGCAATCAAGACAAATCAATCCTTGACATATATCACAAGCTGTACATCCACCTACTTGTTGTCTACCCTGAGTACGATATTGTCCTTGCCCATAGCCTCCCATGCCACCACTTCTCTGCCATCCCATACGATTTAATGCGGCACGATATTCTGTATTATTGGGTTCCATCCTACATGCGGATGTGAAATTATTAAGTGCATCATCAAGCCATCCTCTAGAATAATAAACACTACCCTTTAAGAAATACCATTCAGCATCACGACTACCAATAGGTACACCATCCAAAAGCTCCTCAGCTTCAACTAAACGATTAGACTGAATCATTGAACGAATATCTGCAAATTTCGAATTACTGTTTCCTGAAGCATTGTAGCTACTATTATTTGTTGAATAATTGCTTGATGCACTCCCACCAGCACGACGAGAATTCATTATATCATCGTATGCCGCATTAATGTCACGCATTTTTTCATCAGCAAACTCTTTTAAAGGGTTATCAGCATAGTTATCTGGGTGATATTTTTTGGCAAGTTCACGATATGAACTTTTAACCTGCTCATCTGTTGCATTTGGACTTACGCCTAATATATCATAGGGGTTGTTCATCTTTTTGCTCCTCTTTATTTTTATTAATGATTGTTTGAATTGTGTTATGCAGACCAATATATATTATATTGTCTAAAATGGGTTTATATCTATTTAGAGCAAGTAATTCATATGCAGGTGCAATTTCTGAAATCGTCATATTAATAACGCCTATACCATATTCTTTAATTTCATCGATAGTTTTGTCCTCACCTTGACATTTCTTTAAAAATGCATTGTACTCATTTTTTTTCATATCATGATCAATGTCATCTAAAGCATCTGTAAAGTATACATATCTTCCTACTAAATATCCAAACCTATTCAATATTTTTTTCTGGTTTTCATTATCACTTAAACGCTCACAAATTAAAGCAAGTGCATTCGCCGTAGGGTGTGCCGTACGATCAATACTCGCTGTATCTCCTTTTTCAACTTTTGATTGTTCCTTCATTGCGGTTTTAATAATACTGTCAATTTCAGGATAAAGCTTTGAAGCTCTTCTTTTTGCAAACCATACAAATGGAATTGCCCAAATACTTTTTAATTTTCCTACAAACCCACTATCATGTAAATTATCGATTACCTTATAGTAAATCATTAACATTGCAGCTCCAGCACAAAAGATTAATTCTTCGCTTTGATTGTGACAAGCTTTTTTCTTTAATGGGTTTGCTACACATGAACATTTTTTAAAACCACTACACTTTTCACTCATTCCAAGTGAAACAGTTGCAATAAAAGTAAAATCATAGCTTAATGTAAGACTAGAAAAAGGACCATAAACGTGACTTAGCTGTTTGCATAAACCACAATAAATCGCCTTAAAGGTATCAAATTCAGAAACCTTCATATCTGGCTTATAAGGCTTAATATATCCAAACAAGCTAAAAGCCCTCCAAAATAATTATATTTTAAGTTACTATATTTATTTTACCTTATTATATCGTTGAATTTATTAAAAGAATGTAAATATACCTCATAATAGATATTAAATATAAGTCCACATTGCACAAATTAGTAATATAATAAAGTATGATTATAAAAATAATTACATCAATTACATATGCATCCAAATGTAATTTTACATTATTTTCACAAGTTGCTTATAATTAAGAGTTTTAAAACCCATATCTTCATATAACTTTAAAGCACGTTCATTAGAATAGCATGCTTCTAGTCTTAATCCAATAATATCTTCATTAAGAGCAGAAGCTATTTCATCTAAATAAGAACTTCCTAGCCCCTCTCCTCTAAATTGTGGTAAGATATAAATTTCATCTAATAACCCGCAAAGTCCGCCAACTTCATTTGAATAAAATAAAATAACTAGCCCATATCCTGCTGTTTCACCATCATGCTCAATGATAAACCCATTTAGATGTGTACCGTCCGATAATATGTAATTAAATGTGTTTTTCATCTGTATTTCACTTATTTCTCCGATTGTAGCTCCGCATGTGTAAAAATCCTTGCACATTAATAAAAAGTCTTTTTTATCAGTTTCCTCAAATCTACGTATATTCATTTATTTACTCCAATCTATATATCTGTTTGTAATTATATCAAATATTTTTACTAAGATTATCAATAAACTGTTAAAATGACGTAAATCACAGTTAATTATTACTAATAAAAAGTTAATAATATTTTTTATTGAATTTTTTTCTTGATTCTGTTAATATTTAAATATATAACTATACTATAAATATCTTTAGCTTGAATTTTAATGTATTAAAAATTAATCTATATATTCACTTAGCATTTTCCAACGATAAATGTTTGGTGTTATATTGTAGTATGAAATCGTTGGGGAAATGGATTTTAAAATGAAAGAATTAAATATAGTGTTAGTTGAGCCACAGATACCACAAAACACAGGAAATATTGCAAGGACATGTGCCGCAACAGGTGCGCGTTTACATATAGTTAAGCCTATGGGATTCCAAATTGACGACAAAAAGCTAAAACGTGCTGGACTTGATTACTGGGATATGCTTGATATTACATATTATGAGAGCATTGAAGAATTTTTTGCTAGTAATGATGGCACTTATTATTATTTTACCACTAAGGGAAAAAAGATATACTCAGATGTAGAATATCCTGACAAGACATATATTGTCTTTGGCAGAGAGGATGCTGGACTTAATGAGATGTTGCTATATGAAAATCAAGATAATTGCGTTAGAGTTCCTATGATAGGCGACGCAAGAAGCCTTAATTTATCTAATACTGTTTGTTTAGCAACTTATGAAGTATTGCGTCAGTGGGGTTTTGAAAATCTTAAGACTAGTTAACAAAATATACGTGGAGGTAAGCTATGAATAAAATTAAAATTATGACTGACTCAGCATGTGACATACCTAAATTAAACGAGCAAGAACTTGATATAAAGATTTTGTCATTTCCAGTAACAATTGGTGATGATGGATATTTAGAGCGAATTGATTTTACAAACGAAGAGTTCTACGACATATTATTATCCACTCCTAAAATTCCTGTAACTTCACAAATTACTGCAATACAATTTTACGAAGAATATGAGGAGATTTATAAAAAAGGTTATCAAGAATTAATATATGTTTCAATAAACTCAAAAGGCTCTAATACATACAATTCGGCATTAATGGCAAGGGATAAATTTTATAGTAAAAATCCACAATTAAAAGATAAATTTAAAATTCATGTTATTGATTCAAAGGTGTATACTATAGCATATGGCTATCCTGTTATGGAAGCCGCAAAGAAAGCTCAAAAAGGTGCAAGTAGCAAAGAAAT
>DAMDCT010000051.1:9349-19766 GCA_032091455.1 Oscillospiraceae bacterium
CAGGTCGTATAGGTTGTGCTGCCGCTTTCGTTGGTGAGCTTATTGGATTAAGACCTATCATATCAATTATTGATGGTGAAATGAAAATTGTGCAAAAAGTGCGTGGAGATAAAGCAATTATCCCTGCCCTTTTAAAGTGTGCAAGTTCATCTCACATCCCTAAAACCCCATATATGCTCGTTAAAGGCATGTCAGAAGAGCCAGCAAAACTATTATACGATCAGGCAAAAAAACGATTTTCATATGAGTGCGTGGGCAATTTTACCGTTGGTGCAGCTATTTCAATTAATGCAGGACCAAAAGTTATAGGCATTATAGTCAAGGGAGTTAATCGAAACAAGAATACAAAGTAAAAAATTTATTATTTATACTTGAAAAAAATCCTTGAATAGGTTAAAATGTTTAGTGGATTGTTATTCATTTAACAATAATAAATTAATTAAATATATTTCAAAATTGAAAGGACGATACAAATGAATGCAATGAATAAAAAAACAGTTGATGATTTAAAAGTATCTGGCAAGAAAGTTTTAGTACGTTGCGACTTTAACGTTCCCCTAAAAAGTGGAGTTATTACAGACGAAAACAGAATAGTTGCCGCTCTTCCTACAATAAAAAAGCTACTTGCTGACGGTGCAAAAGTTATTCTTTGCTCTCACCTTGGCAAACCAAAAGGCGAGCCAAAGCCTGAGCTTTCTTTAGCTCCAGTGGCTAAAAGATTATCAGAAGTTTTAGGTAAAGATGTTATTTTCGCTGCAGACGATAATGTAGTTGGTGAAAATGCTAAAGCAGCAGTTGCTAAAATGAAAGACGGCGATGTTGTTTTACTACAAAACACTAGATACCGTGCTGAAGAAACTAAAAATGGCGAAGCACTAAGCAAAGAGCTTGGAAGCCTAGCTGATATTTTTGTAAATGATGCATTCGGTGCAGCTCACAGAGCTCACTGTTCTACAGTTGGTGTTGTTAACTATGTTGACGAAGCTGCTGTTGGTTACCTAATTGAAAAAGAATTGAAATTCCTTGGAGGTGCAGTTGAAAATCCTCAAAGACCTTTCGTTACAATCCTTGGAGGTGCAAAAGTTGCTGATAAACTAAACGTTATTGAGAATTTATTAACTAAAGCTGACACTCTAATCATTGGTGGTGGTATGGCTTACACTTTCCTAGCTGCAAAAGGCTATGGCGTTGGTTCATCATTACTAGATGCTGAGAAAATCGATTATTGCAAAGATATGCTAAGACAAGCAGAAGAAAAAGGTGTTCAAATCCTTCTTCCTGTTGACTGTACAATTTCTAAAGACTTCCCTAATCCAATTGATGCAGAAATCGACGTAAAAGTTGTAGAGGCTGATTCTATACCTGCTGATTACATGGGTCTTGATATTGGTACTAAAACTGCTGAAATTTTTGCTGATGCTGTTAAATCTGCAAAAACAGTTGTTTGGAATGGACCAATGGGAGTATTCGAAAACCCAGTTCTTGCAAAAGGTACAATTGCGGTAGCTAAAGCACTAGCTGAAACTGATGCAATTACAATTATTGGTGGAGGTGACTCTGCTGCTGCTGTTAACACTCTTGGTTACGGCGACAAAATGTCACACATTTCTACTGGTGGTGGCGCTTCTCTTGAGTTCCTTGAAGGCAAAGAACTTCCAGGTATCGCTGCAATGAACGATAAATAAGCTAATTTAAAGCGATATTTATTAAACAATAATTAAAATATAAACAGTGTAACGGGTGGGAGTTTCCCGCCCGTTACATATATATAAATTAAAAAATTTAAAAGGAGAAATTAAAATGAATAAATCACTTAGAAAAGCGGTTATCGCTGGTAACTGGAAAATGAACAATACAAGAATTGAAACAAAATCACTTATTGAGGATTTAATCCCACTAGCAAAAGGTGCTGACTGTGAAGTAGTAGTTTGCGTACCATTCACAAACCTTGAAACAGCTGTAAACCTAACAAAAGGCACTAACGTAAAAGTTGGCGCACAGAACTGTCATTTTCAAAAGAACGGCGCATACACTGGCGAAATCTCTGCTGATATGTTGGTTGAGATGGGAGTTGAGTATGTAGTTATCGGACATAGCGAAAGAAGACAATATTTTAACGAAACTGATGTTACAGTTAATCTTCGCACAAAAGCTTGTATTGCTGCTAACTTAAAAGTTTTACTTTGCGTAGGCGAGCTTTTAGAGCAAAGAGAACAAGGCATTACTGACGAATTAGTTGCAATGCAAACTAAAATTGCACTACAAGGCGTAGACAAAGCTGACCTTAATAAAATCATCATTGCATATGAGCCAGTATGGGCAATTGGTACAGGTAAAACTGCAACAAGCGACCAAGCAAATGAAGTTTGCGCAGTAATTCGTGCTACAATTGAAAAAATCTATGACAAAGCTACTGCTGATGCTATGACTATTCAATACGGCGGATCAATGAATGCTGGCAACGCAACAGAACTTCTTTCGAAACCAGACGTTGACGGTGGTCTTATCGGTGGTGCATCACTTAAAGCTGCTGACTTTGCTACAATAATAAACGCAGCAAGCAAATAGGATTTTTTAATATAGAGGAATGGTGATAACTATGAGTAAACCGTTAGCATTAATTATTTTAGACGGATATGGAAATAAAAAAAGTGAATATGGTAATGCAATTCATGCTGCAAATAAACCTAACATTGATAGACTATTTGCTAATGCAAGTGTTACTGAAATTGGTGCTTCTGGACTAGAAGTAGGTCTACCAGAAGGACAAATGGGCAACTCTGAAGTTGGACACACTAATATTGGTGCAGGTAGAGTTGTATATCAAGAACTAACAAGAATAACTAAGTCAATAAAAGACGGAGATTTCTTTACTAATGAAAATCTTGTTGCTTCTATGGAAAGCTGTAAGAAAAACAATACATCACTTCATCTAATGGGACTTTTATCAGATGGTGGAGTTCATAGCCACATTGATCATCTTTACGGATTGTTAGAAATGGCTAAAAAACTTGGTTTGACAAAAGTTTATGTGCATTGCTTTATGGACGGTCGTGACGTTCCCCCTTCTTCTGGCAAAAGCTTTATTGAAGCACTTGAAGCTAAAATGTCTGAAATCGGTGTTGGTAAAATAGCAACTGTTATGGGCAGATATTATGCAATGGACCGTGACAATCGTTGGGATAGAGTTTCTACAGCTTATGCTGCAATGGTATATGGCGAAGGAAGCACATGTGATTGTGCTGTAAAAGCTATGCAATCATCTTACGATAATAAAGTAAGTGACGAATTTGTTGTACCAACTGTAATTAATGATGGATCTAGCATAAAACCAAATGATAGCGTTATCTTCTTTAACTTTAGACCAGACCGTGCAAGAGAAATTGCTCGTACTTTTGTTGATGAGAAATTCGATGGTTTTGAGAGAAAGAACGGTTTCTTTAATATTAATTTTGTTTGCATCACACAATATGATGTTACAATGCCTAATGTAAGTGTTGCATTTAAACCACAGTCATTAACTAACACACTAGGTCAATATTTAAGCGATAATGGCAAAACTCAACTAAGAATTGCAGAAACTGAAAAATATGCTCACGTAACATTTTTCTTTAATGGTGGTGTTGAAGCTACTTTTAAAGGTGAGGACAGAGCACTTATAAACTCACCAAAAGTTGCTACTTATGATATGCAACCTGAAATGAGCGCATATGAAGTATGTGATGAAGCAGTAAAACGCATTAATTCAGATAAATACGATGTTATTATTTTAAATTATGCTAACTGTGATATGGTTGGACATACAGGTATGTTTGATGCTGCTGTTAAAGCAGTTGAAGCAGTTGATACTTGCGTTGGAAAGACTGTTGATGCAATCCTTGCTAAAGGTGGTATTGCACTTATTACTGCCGACCACGGTAACGCAGACCAAATGTATGAGCCAGATGGTTCTCCATTCACTGCACATACAACAAACAATGTTCCTTTCGTTGTATGCGGTGCTGATGTTAAGTTGCGTGAAAATGGCAAACTTGCTGATATAGCTCCAACTATGCTTGATTTAATGGGTCTTCCAAAGCCAATTGAAATGGATGGAAATTCATTAATAATTAAATAAGTAATTAATTATTATAAAAATTTAATTTAATATTTGCATAACCAAACACCACTGGCTGTTGCCAGTGGTGTTTGGTCTTTTTGCTGTTCCCTGTTATTCTAATTACATTTCCTCAATAAAATTAATACCTTTAATTTCACCTAAAGTTGAAAGAATTTCTGAATGTTCTCTCCTTTCGGGCAAATATAAAGTCATTAATGCTGATATTGTGCTTTCCCCTACTGTTTTGCACTTGGTTATTTCAAGATTTGAGCATTTTATTTGATTGTCTCTTGTGTGTGAAAGAAAACTTGATACATACTGTATGTCGTCAAACTCGATATACAATTCAATAACTTTTGAACGTTGATAAAACCACCTATCCACGTTATTTAAAACAGTCATAACAATTACAATAATAACACATGCAATTATTGATGGAAGATAGTATCCAGCGCCAATAGATAATCCCATGCAAGCAGACGCCCATAAACCCGCTGCCGTAGTTAGCCCCTTAATTTGCTTATTACCAGTAACAATAATTGTGCCAACACCCAAGAAACCTATTCCACTTACAACCTGTGCAGCAATTCGTGTAGGATCGCCACCAGGGCTATATTTAGATATAATATAAATGTTAGTTATCATTACAAGTGCAGAACCCATACAAACTAGAATATGTGTTCTAAAGCCTGCTGCCTGACGTCTCTTACCTCTCTCAATTCCAATAACTCCACCACAAACTACAGCAAGTAGCAGTCGTATAACTATAGACAACGAGTTCAGTTCAGTTATGTATTCAAAAAATTTCATAATTAAATCCTTTCAACAATATTTTAATAAATAATTTTACAAAATATACATCGTATTATTTTTTGTATTTTACCAACAATATATATAACTATACAATGTGCACTATATAATTATAAAAAATTTATCTATTGCCTTTAGTATAGAATAAAAATTTATAAAAATCAAGATTGGTTGTGAAACATATGCGTTTTAAAAAGAGTCGGCGTAAAGTTATAAATGATCCTAAAGTTGTAGAAATATCAAATAAGCAGCCAAGCCCAAATGACCCCAATGGGAGTTATACTGGAGTACCTGTCAATAGCTTAGAAACACCAGTGCAAGATGCAGATGATTTATAAAAGAACATCGCCGTTTTTACGGCGATGTTCTTTTATAATATAAACTAATGAATTTATGCAAATTGCAAAATTTCACATAAATATTTGTCAAACATCATAATTTGTATTAATATATCATAAAGTTATTAATATCATTGCACATATTTGTTAAAAGTGCTAGAATATATTTATAATAAATGAGGATGTGATTTGGTGATTAATAAGAAAATTTTCAAAATCATTGCCATTATACTAGTAAGTATCGTAAGTTTACTGGTATTAGTAGTTGGTGGATACATTGTGTATATGAGTATTCAATATTATAGGATTGAAGACAATACTGGAATTTTTGCAGAAAACCCAAATATCAATATACTCAGTGCTGATAAAGAGCATTCGGTAGCTACATATAACATTGGATTCGGTGCATACAACCACGATTTCTCTTTTTTTATGGATAGTGGAGAAATGAAAGACGGAACTAGAGTTTTTGGGAAAAGCTCAAAAGCTAAAAATAAACAAGTTGTTCTTGATAATACAAAAGGAGCACTTTCAAGTGTAAAGTCACTTAATGCTGATTTTTATATGTTCCAAGAAGTTGATGTCAAGGCTACTAGAAGTCACAAAGTTAATCAGTATGAAGAACTTAAGTCCTTAGGAGACGATTATTCCTTAAGTTATGCAAGTAATTTCCATTCAGCATTTTTAATGTATCCTTTTCTTGATCCACATGGCTCAGTGGAGGCTGGATTAACTACAATGAGCAAGTATAAAATAGACCAATCTATTAGAAAACAATATCCAGTCGACACCAGTTTTTTCACTAAATTCACAGATTTAGACAGATGCTTTCTAATCTCTCGTATGCCCGTAGATAATGGCAAAGAACTTGTACTTATAAACTCGCATATGTCCGCATATGATAAAGGTGGCAAGATTAGAGAAAAACAACTTATTGTACTCAACAATATATTACAGCAAGAGTATGAAAAAAATAATTACGTTATTGTTGGCGGTGATTTTAATCATGATATTGCTAATTCAAAGACTACATTTGCAACCACACAAAAAGTACCTGAGTGGGTATATGAAATGAGCGATAAAAATCTTTCAACTGGATTTAAATTTGCAATTGCTAGTAATTCAACTAAAGTTGCAACCTGCCGTAGTACAGACATGATATATAAAGATGGAGAAAACTATCGTGCTGTGCTAGATGGTTTTATTGTTTCAGATAATGTTGTAGCTAAAGCTGAGAATATTGATACAGATTTCGAATATTCAGACCATAATCCAGTAATACTGAAATTCACATTAAAATAGAAAAGTGCAAATGATACATCAAAATCCACAAACTGTTGACAAGGAAAAACTTGTCAACAGTTTTTTTATAAAAAACATATATATTTTTCTGTTTTTTATTGTCGTTTACTTGTGTTAGTGATATAATTAAAGTATATCAAATTGGTATATGAAATGGTGGTTAAGTTTTTAAAACATATTTTAAACCAGAGTTTTGTGCGAAAGGAATGGTTATAATTATAAAGAATGAATTTAATCCTACCGTTGATGAACTTACTACACTTCTTTCACTTGAAAACTTTAGCGAGTATTATAGGAAAGCTGATGATGTGAGGAAAGCCTCGGTTGGTGATGAAATACAAATTAGATCTATATTGGAATTCTCAAATTATTGTAAAAGGCAATGCAAATACTGCGGTTTAAACTGTATGAACAAGAATGTACGACGTTTTCGAATGACAAAAGATGAAATTATTGAAGCAGCTTATTCTGCGCATGATGTTGGATATAAAACAATTGTTCTTCAATCGGGTGAAGATAGTTATTTCACTACTGAAATTCTTGGAGATATTGTTAAGGAGATTAAAAAGACTGGTATCAAGGTTACATTGAGTTGTGGCGAACTATCTTATGAAGATTACGATTATTTACGTAAATGTGGCGCTGATAGATACCTATTAAAACATGAAACTTCTGACGAATTAATATATAAAGATTTACATCCAGACAGTACCCTGGCGAACAGAATTAGTTGTTTGCGTAATATAAAAAAACTTGGATATGAAACAGGCAGTGGATTTATGATTGGATTGCCTAATCAAACAAATGAAACAATTGCAAATGACATTCTCTTATTGAAAGATATTGGTTGTCATATGGCTGGCATTGGTCCATTCATCCCACACCCTGATACACAACTTTGTCATATGACACATGGAAGTCCTGAACTTACTTTAAGAGCAGTAGCTCTTGCACGAATGGTTCTTCCAAATTTAAATTTACCAGCAACAACTTCCCTTGGAGTAATTGACATGACTCAAAAAAGAAGTATATTTAACTGCGGAGCAAATGTTATTATGCAAAAAATAACCCCAAACAATTTGAAACGATTGTATGAAATATATCCTTCTAACTTATCAGACTTCAGTATTGAAGAAGGTAGAAAAAATGTTGAGCAAGAAATTTATAATTTGGGGCGAATTCCCGTTTAAATTGAAAGGTCGTATTGAAAATGTATAACAGCAAATCAAAAATAGCAACTGAATTTATGACAAGCAAATTTTAGCAACACTTGAATATGCTAAGGAAAACAAAGATAATTTTGAACTGATTGAAACTATTTTAGAAAAGGCTTCTTCTTTGAAAGGACTTACATATAAAGAGGCATGTGTGCTTTTGGAGTGTGATTCTAAAGAAGTAATGGGGAAAATATTTAGTCTTGCGGAAACTATAAAAAAGAAATTGTATGGCAATCGTATTGTAATGTTTGCACCTCTTTACCTTTCAAACTACTGTGTTAATGGCTGTTTATACTGTCCTTATCATGCTAAAAATAAAACAATTGCAAGAAAGCAACTTACCCAAGAGCAAATTGTAAAAGAAGTTATTGCTCTTCAAGATATGGGACATAAGCGTTTAGCACTTGAAACTGGTGAAGATCCTGAAAATTGTCCTTTAGAATATGTGCTTGAAAGTATTAAAACAATCTATTCTATCAAACATAAAAATGGCGCAATAAGACGTGTTAATGTAAATATAGCTGCAACTACTGTAGAAAATTATGCAAAACTGAAAGAAGCAGGCATTGGAACATATATTCTATTCCAAGAAACTTATCACAAACCGACTTATGAATATCTACATCCAACTGGTCCGAAACACAATTATGATTATCATACCGAGGCAATGGACAGGGCAATGCAAGGTGGAATTGATGATGTTGGTATTGGTGTATTGTTTGGATTAAATCTATACAAATATGATTTTGTTGGTTTATTGATGCATGCACAACATCTTGAAGACGCAAATGGAGTTGGTCCACATACAATAAGTGTACCTCGTATATGCCCTGCTGATGATGTTGATGTTAAAGAATATGATAATGCTATTCCGGACGAAATATTCAATAAAATAGTTGCAATTCTTCGCATTTCAGTACCATATACAGGTATAATCATTTCTACTCGTGAGTCAGAACAAGCTAGAGCAAATGTAATTAAATATGGTGTTTCACAGATTAGTGGCGCTTCCAAAACAAGTGTTGGTGGTTATTCTGAAAAAGAAATAGAGAATTCTGCTCAATTTGAAACTAGTGATCCCAGAACTCTTGATGAGATTGTAGCTTGGTTATTAGAACTTGGATATATCCCTAGCTTCTGTACTGCATGCTATAGAGAAGGAAGAACTGGTGACCGCTTTATGCGTCTTGTTAAAACTGGACAGATTGCAAACGTATGTCAAGCAAATGCTCTTATGACATTAAAAGAATATGCTGAGGATTATGCAAGTGAAAAGACTTCAAAACTTGCGCTAGCAAGAATTTCCGATGAAATAAATCATATTCCAAATCCCAAAGTTAAGGAAATCGTCATTGAAAATCTGCATAGTTTGGACGACGGAAAACGTGATTTTAGATTCTAAATCTCAACAAAATTGAAAAGACTGCATGTTTTATAATTTAAAAATGGAGTGAATAATTTGAGTTTAAACGATACACCAAATTCTAACAGACTGCATATTGGAATATATGGCAAGAGAAACAGCGGTAAATCTTCTCTTATAAATGCACTTACTAATCAAAATATTGCATTGGTTTCAGACATTGCAGGAACTACTGCTGACCCTGTTTATAAAGCAATGGAAGTTAGAGGCATTGGAGCATGTGTATTCATTGATACCGCTGGATTTGATGATGTTGGAAAGTTAGGACAGCTACGAATTGAAAAAACAAAGCTTGCAGTAGCCAAAACCGATATTGCAATACTTGTATTTTCTGAAGGTAACATGTCTGACATATCTCTTGAAAAAGAATGGTTTGCAACTCTTAAAGAACAGAATACACCTGTAATTGCAGTAATCAATAAATCTGATATTTTAGAAAATATTGATGATTTAAAGAAGCTTATTTTAGATAATTTCAAACTAGAAGCAGTTGTAGTCAGTTCCTTAAATAACACTGGAATTGATATTTTGCTAACTGAGCTTACACGCAACGTTCCTGAAAATTATAATATGGATAGTATTACCGCACACCTTGTTAAAAAAGGTGATGTTGTAATGCTAGTTATGCCACAGGATAGTGAAGCACCTAAAGGAAGATTAATTCTGCCGCAAGTGCAAACAACACGTGATTTAATAGATAATAAGTGCGTCATAATAAGTACTACCCCCGATATGATGGAGGATTCACTAAATAGCTTAAAATCACCGCCTGCATTAATTATAACTGACTCTCAAGCATTCAAGTCGGTCTATGAAAAAACTCCAAAAGAAAGTAAACTAACCTCATTTTCAGTCTTGTTTGCCGCACACAAAGGCGATTTGCCTACGTTCATTGATGGTGCAAATGCAATGGACAAGCTAGATGGTAACTCTCGTGTGTTAATTGCAGAGGCTTGTACTCACGCACCACTGTCAGAAGACATTGGTCGTGTAAAAATACCATTGATGCTAAAGAAAAAATACGGTGAATCAATTACAATTGATATAGTAAGTGGCGTTGACTTTCCACAAGATCTCACAGACTACGATTTGATTATTCATTGTGGTGGTTGCATGTTTAATAAAAAATATCTTGTTTCACGCATTGAACGTGCAAAAAAAGCTGGTGTAGCAATTACTAATTATGGTGTAGTTATTGCAAAGATAAATGGAATATTAGATAAAATAA
>DAMDCT010000052.1:0-3374 GCA_032091455.1 Oscillospiraceae bacterium
CGAATTGTAAATATATCTGAAACAGAAGTATTATCATATATAGATTTTGACACAACAAACTCTCCTGATATTGTCCACTATCCACATTCTCATAAAATGGGTGTTATTGTTCATAATCGCCCGAGCTCTTTTTTCAAGAATGATTCAAGTGTTGACTATTATGAAGGCGAATAAATTATAATTTAACAAACACCACAAAAGGATTGAATTCTATTTTAGATTTCAATCCTTTTGTGCACACTAGCATATCTTAAATTAAAAAAGTAAAGGAGTGGTTATTTACGAGTACCTTTCAAAAACGTGACCTTATACTAAGTAATATAACAACAACTAATCAAGCTTTAAGCGTGATTAACAGATTAACTCAATCGCAATTAAAAAAGAATAATAATTCTACTGATAAGGAAATACTTGAGTGTATTGAGGACGTTGCAAAATATACTTTAGTAACTCAACTTGTAGGATAATGTTAATTCTAAATTTATATATCAGAGCAGATGAACGTTCACCAAGGTGATCAGTTTCATCTGCTTCGTTTATTGTATGGAAGATCAAATAGGAAGGAGGATAAACCATGAATGGATTTATTAAAATAAGTAACAAGATATTTAATTACAATCTATCTGCAAAAGCACTATATGTGTATGCTTTTCTTACAAGCAAAGTAAACTGCATGCAATTCACCAACGCTACATATGAAGCTATATCACAGGCTTGTAACATGGACACAAAAACTGCACAAGCTGCCATCAAAGAACTTGAAATTAAAGAACTTATAACAAAACAAAATCGTTATAATGTGCGTGGATACCTTGCTAATAGATACTATGTGAAAAATTTATTAGACCATAATAAAGGTTGGTTTAAAGTTGAACGTGCTGTATTTAAAACATTAATTCAAGCAACAGATTTCGTTGTATTTTGCTTTATTCGTAAATTAATGTCCGCTACTGAACAAGAAGCATTCCCTTCCCTTTCAGCTATCTGTAATGGTACAGGTATAAGCCGTGGACGTGTTTCTCAAGCACTTAGGTATTTGCGTGAATACACGTTTGTAAACCGAATAAAACGTCACTACAAACGCACAAAAGCATACAGACATAATAGATACATGCATTTCAAATGTGTTGTAAAAAAGCATAAAAAAATTGCCCACACCCAAAGGGTACAGACACAAAATAATTTTCTTACATATATAGTACCCCTAATGCCTAAAAAAGTCAATTGTATTTTGCTTATTTGAGGGGTAGTACGCAAATTCCCTAACACTAGTTAGACGCACAAGATTTACTAATAAAAAATAAGAACTATAGTTATATACAGTTAGATATATATAATAATATAGGACGTATTTTTTTAATAAAGTCCAACCGAAGTGCGGAAGGGATGGGTAATAAAATAAACCGAATGCTATAGTTCAAAGATAGATATAATTGCAGTTTATATACTCATTTGGATTGCTCTCAAGTTCACTGTATTCATCCTGATATATTTTAAATTTTTCTATATTGATTAATTTGGATTAAATACATAAAAATTGGTAGTATAATATATTCTTTTATGCTATAATATGCATATCGTGGATTAATATTTATATGTTTACCACAATAAAAATTAAAGGGAGGAGAGTATTGTTCGGTAAAAGGCTTAAATTTATAAAAAATAATTAAATTACAAAAGAGGAATTATGATGAAATTTACAAGTAAAAAAGCATTAGGATTTTCCCTTGCAGTGTGTTTGTTTTTATCAAGTTTAGCTTTCCCAATGAAAGTAAGTGCTGAAACCGTATCTTCAACTATTACTTTACCTAACAAAAACGTGTATGATATTGTAAAAAGTGAAAGTAGACCAAATGATTCAATCTCATATGTAACATCAGCGACCGATAATAAGATAACTGCACCATATACAAATGAACAGACAGCTGAAGCTATTATAGTAAACGATATAATAGTTGGCAAGGGTAATCCGAATAAAGGCACTTATGTTCCACCTAACGGCTTAGTTATTACAGGAACTGGTACGAAGCGAGATTTAATTTATGGTTTAAATATAGGTGATGCAGTTAGTTTAAGTGGAGTGCAATTGCCTAGTTTCGAGCAAAACTATATAGAATTTAAAGATAGAAATGATGCTATTTCAAGAAAAAATATTTCTGGAAAGAACGCCCCTAGAGGTGCAGAACAAATTATTATTTATACCCCAGAATATGAAAACTCTACAAAGACTAATCCATGGGGCGTTGAAATATCCGTTGTTAACGATAAGGTTACAAATATCACATTGTCTGGAACAGGAGGAAATGCCGTTATTCCTAAGGATGGATATGTAGTATCTATTAATGGCGAGACCGCTAATGCAGACTACGGACATCTTAAAATAGGGGATAACTTTACTATTAAATTAGAAATTACTAAATATTATGATGTAACTACTTTAAAGTATAATGCATTAAATCCAAAACAACGTGAAGATAATCCTGCTGGATGGGATGAGGCTAATAATAAACCTTATGGTGGATTTAGAGGTGCTGACCAACTAATTGTATATGACGTTTTATATTCAAAAGCAACTACTGAAACTAATGTGTGGGGGGCAGAAGTTACTGTTGATAGAAATTCAGGTAGAATTATTTCGGGTCAAGGTGGTAATAGTGTTATTAAAGAAGGACAATTTGTTCTTTCTGGTCACGGGATCATGGTAACCGCTTTAAATAACATTGATAAGTCAAGTGCTAGAGTTTCTTTAAATATTGATAAAAAAGAAGTTGTAATTATTAGAACACCTACTATGCTTATTGATACTGTTAATGATGATGTTACTAAAGCATTGGAGTCATGTGAAAATGCAAAAGAATCATTAGTTGATATTGATTATGAGAAACTTAAAGTAGTAGTCGAAGGCTTGAAGACAGTACAAAGTGAGATTCCTAGCCTTAAAACATACATAGACGACTTGGATTTTGATGGTCTAAGTGAAAAAGCTAAAGAAATTGATGTGGTTGTAAATAACGCATATAACGCAATTGTTCCTGGGTTAAGGGTTGAAAAACGATGCGTATGGTATAGACCGGTAGAGACTACTGAAGAAGCTGTACGTGCGACACTTCAATATGTAAAAGATGCGGGATTAAATACTATTTATTTGGAGTCATGGATTGAAGGTCATACAATTTGGCCATCAGATATTCAAGGCGTTGAAATGTATCCTTCTTTAAATGGATTTGATGCAATGAAGGCTTTTACAACAATAGGTAAAGAACTTGGCGTTGAAATTCACGCTTGGGTAGAAACGTTTTTTGTGGGTGCTTTCCCCAAAGGTAATCCGCCTTCATATTCATTACCAGCACAACACCCTGAGTGGCTATTAAAGA